>DASXQK010000134.1:0-9847 GCA_036493015.1 Dongiaceae bacterium
AGGCCAAGAAGCCCTCGATGTACAAGGTGCTTCTGCTCAACGACGACTACACGCCGATGGAATTCGTTGTCCTCGTCCTGGAGCGGTTTTTTAGCAAGAGTTCTCACGAAGCCAATGCCATCATGCTGCACGTCCACCGCAAGGGTGTGGGGGTGTGCGGCGTGTATACCTATGAAGTCGCGGAGACCAAGGTGAGCCAGGTGGTCGATTTCGCCCGGCGCCACCAGCACCCTCTGCAGTGCACGATGGAAAAGGAGTAGCCCGATGCTTTCGCCTAATCTCGAGAAGACACTGCACCGGGCCCTTGGCTATGCCAATGAGCGTCGGCATGATTTCGCCACCCTCGAGCATCTGCTGCTGGCGTTGACAGAAGACCCCGATGCCATCGCGGTGATGCGGGCCTGCAATCTCGATATCGAACGGCTGCGCCGCGACCTGGTCGATTACATCGACAGTCAGCTCGGCAATCTGATCTCCAACCATGGTGGCGAGGCGAAGCCGACCGCGGGATTCCAGCGCGTGCTGCAGCGTGCAGCGATCCATGTGCAGTCCAGCGGGCGCGAGGAGGTGACCGGCGCCAATCTGCTGGTTGCGATCTTCTCTGAACGCGAAAGCCACGCGGTCTATTTCCTGCAGGAACAGGAGATGTCGCGGCTGGATGCCGTCAACTACATCAGTCACGGCATCGCCAAGGCGCAAGGGCGCTCCGAAACCCGCCGCGTCCAGGGTGCGGATGCCGAATCCGGCGATAAGAACGCCAAATCGGGCAGCGAGGCGCTGGATGCCTATTGCGTCGATCTGAATCGCAAGGCCTCCCAAGGCAAGATCGACCCCCTGATCGGCCGCGAGGCGGAGGTTGAGCGCACCATCCAGATCCTCTGCCGGCGCACCAAGAATAATCCGCTCTATGTCGGCGAGCCCGGCGTGGGCAAGACCGCGATCGCCGAGGGTCTCGCCCGGCGCATCGTCACCGGCGAGGTGCCCGAGGTCTTGAAGGGCTGTGTCATCTACAACCTCGATATGGGCTCGCTGCTCGCCGGCACGCGATATCGCGGCGATTTCGAGGAGCGTCTCAAGGCCGTCATCGGCGAACTCGAGAAGATGCCCCACGCGATCCTGTTCATCGACGAAATCCACACCGTGATCGGTGCGGGCGCCACCAGCGGCGGTTCGATGGATGCGTCCAACCTGCTGAAGCCGGCATTGGCAGGCGGTGCCATCCGCTGCATCGGGTCGACCACCTACAAGGAATACCGGAACTACTTCGAGAAGGACCGCGCTTTGGTCCGCCGTTTCCAGAAGATCGACGTGAACGAGCCGTCGGTCGAGGATTCGGTGAAGATCCTGCGCGGCCTGAAGCCCTATTACGAAAAGCACCACAATGTGCGCTATACGGCCGAGGCGATCCGCGCCGCGGTCGAACTTGCCCAGCGCTACATCAACGACCGCAAGCTGCCCGACAAGGCGATCGACGTGATCGACGAGGTGGGTGCCGCCCAGATGCTGCTGCCCGAGGGCAAGCGGCGCAAGACCATCGCGGTCAAGGATGTGGAGGCGGTGGTGGCCAAGATCGCCCGCATTCCGCCCAAGAGCGTCAGCCGCGACGATCGTCTGGCCTTGCAGAATCTCGAACGCGATCTGAAGACCATGGTCTTTGGCCAGGACAAGGCGATCGACGCGCTTTCTTCCGCCATCAAACTTGCCCGTGCGGGCTTGCGCGAGCCGGAAAAGCCCATCGGCTCTTACCTGTTCTCAGGCCCCACCGGCGTGGGCAAGACCGAGGTCGCCCGCCAGCTCGCCCGCAGCCTGGGGATCGAGCTGATCCGCTTCGACATGTCGGAATACATGGAGCGCCACACGGTTTCGCGGCTGCTGGGGGCGCCCCCCGGCTATGTCGGCTTCGACCAGGGCGGATTGCTTACCGATGCCATCGACCAGCATCCCCATGCGGTGCTGTTGCTGGATGAGATCGAAAAGGCCCATCCTGACCTGTTCAACATCCTGCTGCAGGTGATGGACCACGGAAAGCTGACCGACCATAACGGCAAGACCATCGACTTCCGCAATGTGGTGCTGATCATGACAACCAATGCCGGCGCCAGCCAGATGACCAAGGCGGCCATCGGCTTTGGCCGCGAGGGCCGGACGGGTGAGGATATCGAGGCCATTGAGCGCATGTTCTCGCCGGAATTCCGCAACCGCCTGGATGCGACGATCGCCTTCAGCAACCTGGCGCCGGAAACCGTCTCGAAGGTCGTCGACAAATTCGTCATGCAGCTCGAGGCTCAGTTGGCCGATCGCCAGGTGACCATTGAGCTCACCGACGCTGCGCGCGCCTGGCTGGCGCGCAAGGGCTATGACCCGCTCTATGGTGCTCGCCCGCTCGCCCGCATCATCCAGGAATACATCAAGAAGCCGCTGGCCGAGGAACTGCTCTTCGGCAAGCTGGAGAAGGGTGGAGTGGTGCGCGTGGATGCCGGCGAGGACAAGCTGCTGTTCACCTATCCGACGCCCAGCCTGCCGGGCCCGAAGGTGCCGGCTCTCGTCGAGCCGCGCTAACTAGTCCGGCGCCTTCCGGAACGGGGCGTATTCGCTGAGCGCATCGCGCTCGGCCTCGACGGCGCGCTTTTCCCGACGCAGGAAATCCGCCACCGCCGCGGCGAAATGCGGATCGTCGATGTAGTGATAGCTGCGGGTCTCGACCGGCAGGTAACCGCGGCCGATCTTGTGCTCACCCTGGGCGCCGGCCTCCACGCGCGACAGGCCCCGTTCGATGGCAAATTCGATGGCCTGGTAATAGCAGGCCTCGAAATGCAGGAAGCGATAGGCGCCGTCCGAGCCCCAGTTGCGGCCATAGAGCGTGTCCTCGCCGATCAGGTTGAGGGCGCCGGCTACCGGCTCGCCATCCTGCTCGGCCACCACCAGCAGCACGCGATCGGCCATGGCCTCGCCCAGCGCGAAGAAGAATTCGCGCGTCAGGTAGGGGCTGCCCCATTTGCGCTCGCTGGTATCGATATAGAAGCGGAAGAAACTCTTCCAATGCGCCCGGGTGATGGCGGAGCCGCTCAGCCGCTTGATGCTGAGCCCGTTGCGCAGCGCCCCCTCGCGTTCCTTGCGGATCATCTTGCGCTTGCGTGAGGCGAGCGAGCCGAGGAAATCGGCGAAGGTCCTGTAGCCGTCGTTCTGCCAATGATACTGCGTGCCGACGCGCTGCATCAGCCCGGCCTCCGCCAGCACGGGGCTATCTCTCTCATCGGTGAAATTCACATGCAGAGAGGAAACGCCGAGTTGCTTTGCCGCAGCCACCAGGCCCTCGGCCAGATGGCGGCGGTGTGTCTCCGCTTGCCTGCCCGGCCGCACCAGCAGGCGCGGCCCCGGCACCGGCGTGAAGGGAACGCCGACCAGAATCTTGGGATAATAACGCCCGCCCGCCTTTTCATAGGCGTTGGCCCAGCCGTGATCGAAGATGTATTCGCCATTGGAATGGCTTTTCACATAAAGGGGTGCCGCGGCCAGCAAGATGCCGTCGGCCGATTCCAGCAGCAGCGGCCGCGGCAACCAGCCTGTCCCCTTGCCGACCGAGCCGCTTCGCTCGAGCGCGGAAAGGAAATCATGGGAGAGGGAAGGATTGCCGCCGCCAGCACAAGTATCCCAGGCGGCGCGCTCGACCTCCGCCACGCCCTCGCCCAGCCGCAATACAGGCTGTTCGCGACCGTCAGGCATGGTTCACCGGCTTATCGATCATCAGGCTAACGATCATCTGGATATTGATCACGGCAATGTGCATGCGCATGCCGGTAAGGTCGCGCCTCGAAGGTGGTTCGGCAAGGGCTTGGCGCCGCCGATCATGCTAATATCGCGGCAATGACACCTCGCATGAAAATGTTATCGGCGGCGCTGTTCACCATGCTGCTGTTCTTCGCCGGCACGTCAGCCGCGCTGGCCGATATGAAAGAAGCCTGGGACGCCTACGACCGCGGCGATTACGACACTGCGGCCAAGCTGTTCAAGACTGAAGCCAACAAGGGCGATTCCGAAGCCCAGTACATGCTGGGCTTTATGTATGGCGAGGCCATGCTAGGCCCGCGCGACCCCGCCGATGCCGCACCCTGGTATGCGAAGGCGGCCGAACAGGGTCATCCCGATGCGCAGGACGCGCTGGGTTACTTCTATGATTTCGGCCTGGGCGTGCCGCGCGATACCGCCAAGGCCGAGAGCCTGTACCGCGCCGCGACCGACGGCGGCAGCATCAACGGCAAGAACAACCTCGCCTTCGAATGGGCCGATTCCGGCCGCAACCTCGATCAGGCGCTGGCCTATGCACGCGAGGTGGCGGCCACGTCACCCAAGCAGGGTGCCTACCAGGACACGCTGGGCTGGGCCTTCTACAAGCTGGGCCGCTATGTCGAGGCGCTGCCGCCGCTTTGCCGGGCGGCGAAACTCGATCCCGCCAGCCCCGAGATCCACGCCCATCTGGGCGACGCCTATTGGCATCTCGGCCTGAAGAACAATGCCGCCGAGCAATGGCAGCAGGCCTTCGAAATGTCGGACCGGCCGCAATTGCTGGACGATGAGGGGCAGGATTTCCTCTATGCCGAGGGTGCCACCTTCCGCGCCGGGATGAAGGCGCGCCTGGCCGATGGGCCGGGTGACGGGGCGGCGCCGGACAAGGTCGATCCCGCCGCCATCACCCAGCTGGTCGGCGGCGATTGCGAGCTGCCGACCTCCTGACCTAAACGCTTCGCGTCAGGCGAGTTCGAAGACCGCGTCCACCTCGACCGCGACGTTGAGCGGCAGCACGTTGCTACCGACCGCAAAGCGCGCATGCTTGCCGCCATCGCCGAACACCTCGACCATCAGATCGGACACACCGTTGGCGACCTTGGGCTGGTCGGTAAAAGTCTCGACCGAATTGACGAACACGCCGAGCTTCACGCAGCGCTTCACCCGATCGAGGCTGCCGCCGAGAGCCGCGCGCAACTGAGCCAGGATGTTCAGGCCGCAAATTCGCGCCGCCTGCTGGCCCTGCTCGATGGTGTATTCCTTGCCGAGTTTGCCGATGAATTTGAACTCGCCGTTCCACACCGTGACTTGGCCGGAGACGAAGGCGAGATTGCCGGCGACCACCACCGGCACGTAATTGGCGACCGGGGCCGCCGCCTTGGGCAGCTCGATTTTCTTTTCCGCCAGCACTTTTTCAGCCGATCCGGCCATGACGCACTCCCTGATGTCCGTAGAAAGAAGGGCCGGAGAATAGCCCGAAGGATAAGCCTTGTCTCCCTTGGGGCTGCCGCTTTTGCCGGCATGAAAAAGCCGGGTCCATCAACCCCCGATGGACCCGGCCAGTACTGGGGCGGTGCGCGTCTACAGTGGCCGCTCGCGCTCCATCCCCCTCGTCAACGCCATTCGTATCGCCCTTGGCCGCCGCCTAGGAACAACCGCTTGTCGAACCGCAGGTCGTGCACTTCAGGCAGGTGCCGTTGCGCACCAGCGTGAAATTGCCGCACTCCCCGCAATTGTCGCCTTCATAGCCCTTGAGCCGCGCTTCGCGGATCCTGTCGAACTTCGCGTCCACCGCCGCCACGACCGCCGGATCGACGCCGATCGGACCCCCATGGCCATTGGAGCCGTTGGTATGGCCGTTCGCATGTCCGGTGGTCACCGCGACCATGCCGCTACTGACAGCGGACGTCGCCAGGGTCGTGCTGGTGATCGAAACCTCAGTCAAACTCACATCATCCGACGACGAGGCCGCCGCCGACATGTCATGGCTGTGGCCATTGCCATTCGTATGCCCGTTGCCATGGCCATTCCCGTGAGCGTGGTTATGGAAGACCACCAGGCTGTTGCGGACATAACCGGCGCTGGCATAGCGCTTGACCGCTTCCATCGGCTCGCTATTGCCCTCCGACTTTTCGATCTCGCCTTCCTTGATCCCCTTGCCGACGGTATCGGGCTGCAGATCGGCCGGCTGGACATGGGCCAGATCGGTGCGGCCGATATAGCTGATGGCGAGCTCGCGGAAGAGGTAATCGAGAACCGAGGTTGCCATCTTGATGGTCTCGTTGCCTTCAACCATGCCCGAAGGCTCGAAGCGGGTGAAGGTGAAGGCCTCGACGAATTCCTCCAGCGGCACGCCGTATTGCAGGCCGATGGAAATCGCGATGGCGAAGTTGTTCATCAGGCTGCGGAAGGCCGCACCTTCCTTGTGCATGTCGATGAAGATTTCGCCCAGGTTCCCATCTTCGTATTCACCGGTGCGCAGATAGACCTTGTGGCCGCCGACAATGGCCTTCTGGGTATAACCCTTGCGGCGGTTGGGCAGGCGCCGGCGGCCTTCCTTGACCACGCGTTCGATGATGCGTTCGACGATCCGTTCCGCCAGCATCGGCGCCTTGATCCCGGCCGGGGCCTCAACCATTTCCTCGATCGCCTCGGCATCGTCGCCCAGCACCGAGGCCGCAAGCGGCTGCGAGAGCTTGGAGCCGTCGCGGTAGAGCGCGTTGGCCTTGATGCCAAGCTCCCAGGAAAGCATGTAGGCGCCCTTGCAATCCTCGACCGTGGAAGCGTTCGGCATGTTGATGGTCTTGGAAATGGCGCCCGAGATGAAGGACTGCGCCGCCGCCATCATGCGGATGTGGCTTGCGACCGACAGGAAACGCTTGCCGATACGCCCGCAAGGATTGGCGCAATCGAAGATGGCGATATGCTGGTCCTTCAGATGCGGCGAACCTTCCAGGGTCATGGCGCCGCAGCAATAGGTGTTGGCCACCTCGATCTCCGATTTGCTGAAGCCCAAGGCCGTCAGCATGTCGAAGCCGGATTCGTCGAGCTGGGCCGGCGCGAGGCCGAGCGTCTTGGTGCAGAATTCCTCGCCCAGCGTATAACGGTTGAAGACGAAGCGGATATCGAAGGCCGCGGCCAGCGCCCCTTCCAGGGCCTGGATCGCCGATGGGGTGAAACCCTTGGCGCGCAGCGCGATGTGATTGACGCCCGGCGATGATTCCAGCGTACCGTGACCGACGGCGTAGCGAATGATGTCTTCGATCTCCGCCTGCTTATAGCCCAGCGTCTGGAGGGCCAGCGGCACCATGCGGTTGATGATCTTGAAATAACCGCCGCCGGCCAGCGTCTTGAACTTCACCAGCGCGAAATCGGGCTCAATCCCTGTGGTATCGCAATCCATCACCAGGCCGATCGTGCCGGTGGGGGCGATGACGGTTGCCTGCGCATTGCGATAGCCATGGCGTTCGCCCAGGCTCAGCGCCCTGTCCCAGGCACGCTTGGCTGCCTCAACCAGCGCTTCCTCCGGGCAATGACCCGCATCCAGGGCTACCGGCAGAACGCTCAAGCCCTCATAGCCCGTGGTCTCGCTGTAGGCCGCGCGGCGATGGTTGCGGATGACCCGCAGCATATGCTCGCGGTTCTTGTTGTAGCCCGGGAATGTACCGAGCTCGCCCGCCATCTCCGCCGACGTGGCGTAAGAGACGCCGGTCATGATGGCTGTGAGCGCCGCCGTGAAGGCGCGGCCCTCGGCGCTGTCATAGCCCAGGCCCATGGTCATCAGCAGGCCGCCGATATTGGCATAGCCCAGGCCCAGGGTGCGGAACTCGTAGGAGAGCTGGGCGATTTCCTTCGAGGGGAATTGCGCCATCAGCACCGAAACTTCCAGCACCACCGTCCACAGCCTGACCGCATGCTCATAGCTCTCGATATCGAACAGCCCATCCGCCTTGCGGAAGGTCATCAGATTCAGCGAGGCGAGATTGCAGGCGGTATCGTCCAGGAACATGTATTCGGAGCAGGGATTGGACGCGTTAATGCGCCCGCTCGCCGGGCAGGTATGCCACTCGTTGATGGTGGTGTCGTACTGCACGCCCGGATCGGCGCAGGACCAGGCGGCTTCGCCGATCTTTTCCCACAGGTCGCGCGCCTTCAGCGTCTTGTGCACCTTGCCGTCGGTGCGCCGGTTCAGCTTCCAGTCGGCATTGTCTGCGACCGCCTTGATGAAGTCGTTGGGTACGCGCACGGAGTTGTTCGAGTTCTGGCCCGACACCGTCAGATAGGCGTCGGAATCCCAATCGGTGTCATAGGTCTTGAAGTCGATCTCGGTATAGCCTTGGCCCGCGAACTGGATGACTCGCTGGACATAATTTTCCGGAATCTGGACCTCGCGCGCCTTGAGGATTGCCTTGCGCAGGGCCTTGTTGCGCTTCGGGTCAAGCCGGGCCTCGAGTTCCTTGGCGCCTTCCTCGGCGTGGCAGGCCTGGATGATGGCGTTGAGATGGCGTTTGGCGAGCTTGGAGCCGGTGACGAGTGCGGCCACCTTCTGCTCCTCGATCACCTTCCAGTCGATATAGGCCTCGATATCCGGGTGATCGAGATCGACGCTGACCATCTTGGCCGCGCGCCGCGTCGTGCCGCCCGACTTGATGGCGCCCGCCGCGCGGTCGCCGATCTTGAGGAAGCTCATCAGGCCGGAGGATCGCCCACCGCCCGAGAGCCTCTCACCATCGCCGCGCAGCTTGGAGAAATTGGAGCCGGTGCCCGAGCCGTATTTGAACAGGCGCGCTTCGCGCACCCAGAGATCCATGATCCCGCCCTCGTTCACCAGATCGTCGCTGACCGACTGGATGAAACAGGCATGGGGCTGGGGGTGCTCATAGGCGGATTCGGACGCGACCAGCTTGCCGCTCTTGAAGTCGACGTAGTAGTGGCCCTGAGCGGGACCGTCGATGCCATAGGCCCAGTGCAAGCCGGTATTGAACCATTGTGGCGAATTCGGCGCGCCCATCTGGCGGCACATCATGAATCGCATTTCGTCGAAGAAGGTCTGGGCGTCGGTTTCGGTGTCGAAATAGCCGCCCTTCCAGCCCCAGTAAGTCCAGGTGCCTGCCAGGCGGTCGAACACCTGGGTCGCCCTGGTCTCACCGGTCGACCGCTGGGCCGGCTCAAGGGCGGCAAGTGCCGCCTCGTCAGCGGCATGCCGGCGCAGCCAGACCGGGATATCGGCCTCAGCCACGGCGTAGTGGCGGGTCGGAATCCCGGCCTTGCGGAAATATTTCTGGGCCAGCACGTCGCAGGCGACCTGCGACCAGTCCGACGGGACCTCGATATCCTTCAGCTGAAAGACCACCGATCCGTCGGGATTGCGGATTTCGGACGTGGTCGTGCGGAATTCGATCCCTGCATAGGGCGACTTTGCTGCTTCCGTGTACCGGCGCTCAATCCGCATGGCAAACCCCCGACAAATTCAGCGGCCTTAAGGCCGCGATCCCGCTTCATCCCGCCGCCGGCGAACCCAAGGTTTTGGTTTAAGTAGGGTCCTTAGGCAGTTGTGGCGGCGCAAGTTATTGTACCTCAACTCGCGCCGCCCACAATATGAAGAGTGTGCATCAATGCACGGTGGTCTTCAACAAAAAACTGCCGCTAATCTGCAACGGTACCGCAATATCTGGTGCTGCAGCGCAGCAATTTTCCCCGAACCCCCAATATATAGTAGGGAGTGGGCCACTATATGCAGTGCCAAAATTTTTTCTGTGACTTTCGACGGCGTGACGACGATTGCGGTGGATAGTTAGTCCGGGGGCACGGTGAGCCGCCATGAGGCCCTCAATCGAGTCAGGCCCCAAGAATGTTGCCCAACAGGATGCTGGCCACTGCGATGCTGGCTTGTCAGCAGGGCAAGGGGACGTTATCCGATAGAACACTCCTGTTGAGCATGGGCGCCCCTGGTGAGCATAGGCACATGTCGGAACTGACGCTGAAGCTGCGAGTCTATGAAGGCATCAAGCAGCTCATCCTGTCCGGCAAGCTGCGGCCTGGCCAGAAACTGGCGGAGCGCGAC
>DASXQK010000135.1:0-7977 GCA_036493015.1 Dongiaceae bacterium
GAAGCATTCGAGCCGCCTGTTCGCCCGTAGGGCTGCAGCCGGGCTTTCATTAAATCGCGGACCGCCTATATCCATTCATGCTTCACAAGCATGAGGTGACGACGATGGCCAAGGCCGCCAATTCCGCAGCAAAGAAGCCCCGCCTGGTCGGGATGAACCATGTGGCGCTCGAGGTCGGCGATATCGAGGAAGCGCTGGCTTTTTATGGCGCCATCTTTGATTTTCGCCTGCGCAGCAAGAGCAAGTCCCAGGCCTTTATCGACATGGGCGACCAGTTCATCGCCTTGGCGAAAACCGCCAAGCCGCATAAGGACGACGAGCGGCATTTCTCCGTGGTGGTCGACGACCGATCGCGGGTCAAGGAATTGGCGCAAGCCGCCGGCGGTAAGTTGCTGGCGGGCCCCTTCCTCGATTTCCTCGATCCCTGGGGTAACCGCGTCGAGGTGGTGGAATACGCCAATATCCAGTTCACGAAGTCGCCCGAGGTGCTACGTGGCATGGGCCTCGATCTCGCCAAGAACGGCAAGGCGCTGGCTGAACTGGCCGAGAAGGGCATGCGCCCGGACGCAGCAGTCAGCAGCCCGGCGAAAACGGCAAAAAACTAGTCGGGATTGGGATCAAGCGGGGTTAATCGGTTGGCGCTGGATGCTGCGGCTGGTTATGCTGCGGCCCGCCCATCGCCCAGCCGGATTGCCACGCTTGTCAAACCGCTATTCCGTCTTTTCCCTCGCCCGCCACGCGCTGTCGCCGGACAAGCCTTGGCCCCGCGCCTGGCGCTCGCCAGAACCGAAATCCAGCTATGACGTGATCATCGTTGGCGGCGGCGGCCACGGCCTGGCCACGGCCTATTACCTGGCCGCCAATCACGGTATCACCAACGTTGCCGTCATCGAGCGCAGTTACATCGGCTCCGGCAATGTCGGGCGCAATACGACGATCATCCGCTCCAATTACATGTTGGGCGGAAACACTGCCTTCTTCGAGCATTCGCTGAAGCTGTGGGAAGGCTTGTCCCACACCCTCAACTTCAACGCCATGGTCTCCCATCGCGGCCAGGTCGTGCTGGCCCACAGCCCGAGCCAGCTCGACGTCCAGTCGCGCAGGGGCAATATCATGCGCCTCAACGGTATCGATGCCGAGTTGCTGGACCGCGGCGAGGTCATGAAGACCCTGCCCTATCTCGACTATTCGCCGGAGGCGCGCTTTCCTATCTGGGGAGCGTTGCTGCAGCGCCGAGCCGGTACCGTGCGCCACGATGCGGTCGCCTGGGGCTATGCCCGCGCCGCCAGCAACCTGGGCGTCGATATCATCGAAAATTGCGAAGTCACCGGATTCGTTGTGCAGGACGGCCGGGTCAGCGGCGTCGAGACCAGCCGCGGGCGCATCCTGGCGGAGAAGACGGGCATTGCCGTTGCCGGTCATTCCTCTCATGTCGCCGCCATGGCCGGCCTCAGGATTCCCATCGAAAGCCATGTCCTGCAGGCTTTCGTCAGCGAGCCGATCAAGCCGCTCGTCCACCACGTCGTTTCCTTCGGCGCCGAGCTGTTCTATCTTTCGCAATCCGACAAGGGCGGGCTGGTCTTCGGCGGTCATATCGACGGCTTCAACACCTATACCCAGCGCGGCCAGTTCCCCAAGGTGCAGAGCGTCGCGGAATGCGCCGTCTCGCTGATTCCCTGTGTTTCACGGCTGCGTCTGCTGCGCCATTGGGGTGGCATCATGGACATGACGCCGGACGGCAGCCCCTTTATCGGCCGTACACCACTGCGGAATTTCTATTTCAATGGTGGCTGGTGCTACCAAGGATTCAAGGCGACCCCCGCCTCGGGTTGGTGCTTCGCCCACACCATCGCCCATGACGAGGAGCATGAGTTCAATCGCGACTTCCGCCTTGATCGTTTCGAGGCGGGCCGTGAGATGGATGAACATGGCTCCGGCAACTGGACTTACAAACAATAGGCGCCGCCCATGCTGAAGATCACCTGCCCCTGTTGCGGCGAACGCGACTACACCGAATTCCGCTATGGCAGCGATGCCAGCAAGCCGCGCCCGCCTTTGGCCAGCGACGACCGCAAGGCCTGGCATGATTACGTCTTCCTGTTCGACAACCCGAAGGGCCCCCATCGCGAGTTCTGGCAGCATGTGCTGGGCTGCCGGCAATGGCTGGTGCTGGAACGCAACACGGCAACCAACATCGTGGGCGCCTCGCGGCCGGCCCGAGAAATCGCCGGCAAATGAGCGCCGCCCCCTATCGCCTGGACCAGGGCGGCCGCATCGATCGCGGCACGACGCTATCCTTCCAGCTTGATGGCAAAACCATCTCTGGCCTCAAGGGCGACACGCTGGCCTCCGCGATGTTCGCTTCCGGCCTTACCCTCGTCGGCCGCAGCTTCAAATATCACCGGCCACGCGGCCTTTTATCCGCAGGCGTCGAGGAGCCCAATGCCCTGTTGACCCTGGGTGACGGCGGCCGGCGCGAGCCGAACATCCCGGCCACCACGACAGAGCTGGTCGATGGCATCGTGGCACATCGGCAAAATGGCTGGCCCTCTGTCGAGTTCGATGTGATGGCGGTGAATTCGCTGGCCGCACCGCTGTTCTCCGCCGGCTTCTACTACAAGACCTTCATGGGCCCGGCCCGCAAATCCTGGATGTTCTACGAGCCCTTCATTCGCCGCGCGGCGGGACTGGGCCAAGCGGGCTATGAGCGCGATCCCGACCGTTACGACACACGCCATGAATTCTGCGACGTGCTGGTAGTGGGCAGTGGGCCGGCCGGCCTAGCCGCCGCGATCACCGCCGGGCGCAGCGGCGCGCGCGTCGTCCTGGTCGAACAGGATATCGAGCTCGGCGGCAGCCTGTTGTCGGAAGCGGTCGACAGCGATGCTGAAGCCTGGCGCAAGGCGCGTCTTTCGGAGCTGGAGGGTCTGGCCAACATTAAAATTTACCGCCGGACCACGGCCCAGGGCCTCTATGACGGCAGCACCGTCACCCTGATCGAGCGGCGCGATCACCACCGGCCTGATCCCGCCAAGGGCGAGGCGCGCCAGATCGTCACCACCCTGCGCCCCAAGGCGATCGTCTTTGCCACCGGCGGCACCGAGCGCCCGCTGGTCTTCGGCAATAATGACCGGCCGGGCGTGATGCTGGCTTCGGCCGTGCGCACCTATCTCAACCGCTATGCGATTGCGCCGGGAAAACGCGCGGTCGTCGTCACCGACAATGACAGCGCCTATCGCACCGGTTTCGACCTGGCGGGGAAGGGTATTGCCGTCACCATCGCCGATCTGCGCGGTGAGACGAATGAAGCCATCGGCACGGCATGTAGCCAGGCCGGCATCGAAATCTTGCGCGGCATGGCCGTCGCCGAAGTCGTGGGCAACCGCGGCGTGAACGAGGTCGAGCTGGCGCCGCTTTCAACCGGCAGCAGCCAGCGCCGCCCCTGCGACGTGCTCTGCATCTCCGGCGGCTGGTCGCCTGCCGTGCACCTCACTTCCCATACCGGGATCAAACCGGTCTATCGCGCCGATATCGCCGCCTTTGTGCCCGGCGGCTTCGCGCCCAGTCACTTTGCCGCCGGGGCCATCACCGGCGAATTCTCCACGAACGGTGCGATCCGCGATGGCCTTGCCGCCGGCCGCAAGGCTGCATCGGCCAGCGGTCATGAGGCGCCGGGCGACGACATCCCTTCGCTTGCCATCGCCGGGGAATCCTCTGCGATCGAGCCGGTCTGGCAGGCGGCACAAAAGAGCAAGGGCAAGGCCTTCGTCGATTTCCAGAACGATGTGAGCCTGCATGATCTCGCCGTTGCCCATCAGGAGGGCTACCAGTCGGTCGAGCATCTGAAGCGCTATACCACGCTGGGCATGGGCACCGACCAGGGCAAGACCAGCAACATCAACGCGCTCGCCATCATGGCGGGCTTGCGCGAGGTCGATATCCCGTCCGCCGGCACCACCACCTTCCGCCCGCCCTATTCGCCCATGGCCATGGGGGCGATTGCCGGGCGCAGCATCGGCCACCATTTCCGCCCCGTCCGGCGCTCACCGATGCATGACTGGCACATCGCCCATGGCGGCGTGCTGACCGAGGCCGGCCCATGGATGCGCGCCTGGTGGTATCGCTGGGCCGGGGATTCCGTGGCCAAGGCCTATATCGAGGAGATGCGGCTGGTGCGCCAGGGCGTGGGCATCGCGGATGTCTCTTCGCTGGGCAAGATCGATGTCCAGGGGCCCGATGCGGCCGAATTCCTGAACCGCATCTATGTCAACGGATTCGCCAAGCTGCCGGTGGGCAAGGCGCGCTACGGCGTCATGCTGAACGATGATGGCCTCGTGCTGGATGACGGCACCACGACGCGGCTTTCCGAGACTCGCTATTTCATGACCACAACCACGGCGCAATCGGGCGAGGTCATGTCCTGGCTCGAATTCCTGCTGCAGTCGGTCTGGCCCGATCTGAAGGTGCATGTCAGTTCGCTGACCGATGAGTGGGCCGCCATGGCTGTCTCCGGCCCGAAGGCGCGCGAGGCCCTGCAGCTCGCTTTTCCCGGCACCGATCTTTCGGATGCGAAGCTGCCCTATATGGGCGTGCTCGAGATCGAGGCCGGGGGCGTGCCGGTACGCTTCATCCGCCTCAGCTTCTCCGGCGAGCTCGCCTATGAAGTCTACACACCCGCCGATCACGGCGTGGCGCTGTGGGAGAAAATCCTCGCCGATGCGGCACCGCTGGGCATCAAACCTTATGGGCTCGAATCCCTGGCGGCGCTGCGCATCGAAAAAGGCCATGTCGCCGGCCTCGAACTCGATCACCGAAACTCGCTGGACGATCTCGGGCTTGGCAAGATGGCGGCCAAGGAAAAACCTTATATCGGCCGCGCGCTACGCCAGCGCCCCGCCATGCAGGCGCCGGACCGCTGGAGCCTGATCGGCATCGAATGCCTGGAGCTGGGCAAAAAACTGCGTGGCGGCTCGATCCTGTTTGCCGCCGCCGACAAGATCGAGGGCCATGGCCGCGGCTATATCACCTCCGTCACCTGGTCCATCGAGCTCGATAAATACATCGCGCTCGGCCTGTTCCAGGGCGGGCTGAAGCATGTGGGCGAGGAGATCATCTGCGCTTTCCCATTGAAGGATGAACAGGTGCGCGCCCGCATCGTTTCGCCGCATTTCGTCGATCCAAAGGGAGAGCGTCTGCATGCTTGAGAGGCCGTCCGCTCTTGCAGCTGTCCTGCGCCAGGCGGGCCGTTCCGGCAGCGACGGCAGCCGCGCGCTTCGTCTCGGCGAGGTGCGAGGCTGGAACCTGGTTCAGGTGGCGGCCTTCACCTCGACAGCGGCGGAGCTGGAGCGTGTGGTCAGCGCGGCGCTCGGCGTTGCCTCACTGCCGACGATCGGCAAGACCGGGGAAGCCGGCGCCCGGCGCATCTTCAGGACCGGACCGGAACAGTTCTGGGTCACCGCGCCATCGGCGGATAATCTCGCCACACGGCTGCAGGAGGTGGTGCCGGCCACGATGGGCGCCGTCACTTCGCTCTCGCACAGCCGCACACGCATCTTCATCGAGGGCGAGCCGGCGCGCGAAGTGCTGGCCCGCAGCATTCCGCTGGATTTCCATCCCGCGGCCTTTGCGATCGGCCAGTTCGCCCTAACCGGCATTCATCACACGCCGGTGCTGATCCATCGTGCCGCCGAACAGCGCTATGAGATCTATGCCATGCGTACCTTCGCGCTCTCGGTCTGGGAATGGTTGACCGACGCAGCGCTGCCTTTCGGCTACCAGATCGAAGGAAGCGCCTAGGTTAGTGCCGGGTTGGCCCTTCGCGGCGCCTTGCCTTCGCCCAACAACAGCACGTCGCTGCCCATAGGTCCGAGGCTGCGGCAGAACGCCGGCAGCTCGCCGATGGCCCTGGGCCGGGCTCTGCCGGTCAGGGCGGTCACGGGAATAAAGCTTGAGAAATATTGCAGGGCCTGGCGCAAGAAGCCCTTCGCATCGTCCCCGTTTGCCCAAAGCCCTGGATCGACTTCGCAGAACAGCGGTACGCCGGCCGCCCATAATCCGGGGGCGCTTTCTATGACGTCGCATTCCGAACCCTGGACATCCGCCCAGACGAAGGCGATGCGCTGCGGATCAACGCCGCACTCGGCCAGCAGCGCGCCCAGGCCGATGGCGCGTACAGTCATGGAACGCCGGATGGGAAGCTTCCCCTCAAAGCTCGCCTCGCGCGCGGAATGGACGACTTCCGCGGCCCCGCTGTTCTCCGAGGGCAGCACCATGCGCACCCGCTTCCTGCGGCCGGAAACGATCGCAGCGGCAATAGGATGGACCCTGCCGGCAAGGCCGTTAGCGGCAATGTTGCGGCAGAGCATCGCATGCAATTCGGGTACCGGTTCGATCGCCACGACCTGGCAGGCGGTGCCTTTGGCAAAGGGAATGGTGGAGGTGCCGATATTGGCGCCGACATCGATAATCACGTGGCGTGGCGCTGCAAAGCGTCGGTGCCGCTTCATCCAGGCAAGGACAGCCTCAATCTCGTCACCCTGAATGCTGCCATGGGCAAACAGATTGCCGGTGACGATCCGATCCCAGACAAAGCCGGTCCAGGTGCAGCCGCTTCGGCGAAAGACGATCTCTTCGGCGTCGGCTTCGATCAGCCGGAGAGCCAGCTTGCGCCGCTCGGCCCGCGGCAGCGTTTCGCAGAGGCGCCACGCCAGCATTGGCAGCCCGATCCCGGCCGAAGCCGCGACTGCCGTGCTTTCTCCGCGCCTGGGCCTTGCCATTCTCCAGCAGCTTACATGCGCATCCGCGCGCCTTCAGGGTCGAACAGGGGCTCGAGGATGATCGTCGCGGACCGGCGCTCGCCCAGGATTTCCACCTCGAAGGCGGCCTTCTTCGTCTCCGCGGCGATCTCCTTGGGCACATAGCCCTGGGCCAGTGACCGGTCGACATAATGCGCGTAGCCGCCCGACGTGACCCAGCCGATGACCTTGCCCTCATGCCAGATCGGCTCATCGCCCAGCACATCGGCATCCGTCGCATCCACGATCATGCTGACCCGGCGCAGCTTGCCGCCGCTCTGCTTTTCCTTCATCGCCGCGTCGCGGCCGATGAAATCGTTCTTGGCCAGGTCGATGAAGCGCTCGAGGCCGGCTTCGAAGCCGCCATAGATCGGCCGAAGCTCGCGGAACCAGGTTGGGAAATTCTTTTCCAGGCGCATGCTCAGCAACGCGCGCATGCCGAAATTGACGATGCCGGAATCACGGCCCGCCGCCATGATCGCCATATAGAGCTTGCGCTGGTATTCCGGCGCCACCCAGATTTCGTAACCCAGATCGCCGGTATAGGTGACGCGGTTGATCATGGCCGGGACATTGCCGATATCCATGGCGCGGTGATCCATGAACCTGAAGCCCGTCTTCGACACGTCTTCGTCGGTCAGGCGCTGCAGCACATCGCGGGATTTGGGCCCGGCGATGGAAAGGCCGACCAGGTCCATATCGAAACGCCGGATTGCGACCGAACCATCCGCCGGCAGGTGCTGTTCGAACCAGCGCATATGATATTTCTGCGCCTGGGACGAACCCCACATCATGAAGCGCTCGTCGCTGGTCTTGGCGATGGTGAAGTCGCCGATCAGCCTGCCCTCGGGATTCAGCATCGGCGTCAGGATGATGCGGCCGTTGCGCGGCATCTTGTTGGTCATCATCCGCGAGAGGAACGCTTCCGCGCCGGGGCCGGTGAACTCGTACTTGGCGAAGTTGGCGATCTCCGTCACGCCGACGCCGTTGCGCACGCCTAGGCACTCCGCCTTCACATGCGCAAAGTCGTTGGAGCGGTGGAACGAGACGATATCCTTGGGCTCAACACCCTTGGGGGCGAACCAGAGCGGCGTCTCCAGCCCCCAGCTATCGCCCATCACCGCGCCCTGGCTGATCATGACGTCATAGAGCGACGTGGTCTGCTGCGGGCGGGCCGCCGGCA
>DASXQK010000136.1:0-3024 GCA_036493015.1 Dongiaceae bacterium
AACTGGAAGCCGGGCGAGGATGTCATCATTCCGACTTCAGTCACCGACGAACAGGCGAAGGCGAAGTATCCCGCGGGCTTCAAGACGCTGAAGCCCTATCTGCGCACGGTCAAGCAGCCGAAGTAGAAGCTCAAGCGCGCCGCCCGCCTCCAGCTTGAGAGCGGGCGGCGATGCGCTGCACCACCGCCGGGCGCGGCGCGCCCAGCTCCACCTCTTCAAACGCGATGACCTCGAGCCCACCCGCCAACGCGGCGGCTTTAAGCTCGCCCGGCCGCAGAAGGAAATCCGGGTTGCTCGGTTTGCCGAAACGCTCATTGCCCATGGCGAAGGTCTCGTAGAGCAGCAACCCGCCAGGCGCCACGGCACTCACGACGTCGGCGAGGATCGGGCGGTGGAGATAATTGGTCACCACGACCAGATCGAAGCGCCGTCCAGTGAGCGGCCAGCCGGCATCGGTTTCGAGATCAGCGGCGATTTTGGTGAGGCCTGGTGCATCCGGCTGCCGGTCCGGATCGCGGTCGATTGCCGTGACATTCATTCCGTTTCGAAGCAGCAATTGGCTGTGCCGGCCGCTGCCGGATGCCACATCAAGGGCCGAGCCGCCCGGCCTTGCCAGCGACAGGAAACGCAGGATCCAAAGCGAGGGTTCTTGTCGGCAGGGCAAAGTTTCGCCATCTATGTGACAATTGAGCTATTAGAATAGCGGTTCGATGATCCTGTTCGATGTCAAATGCGCCAAGGGCCATGTCTTCGAGGCCTGGTTTCGCGACAGCAACACCGCCGATCGCCAGATGGGCCGGCGCGCTCTCGCCTGTCCGACCTGCGGTAACACCAAAACAGCCAAAGCCCCCATGGCGCCGCGCATCGGTAAAAAAGGCGGCACAGCGGTTGCCAAGACGGAAGCAACCGAAATGGCCGCCATGTCGGCCAAGCTGCGCAAGGAGCTGGGCGAGCTGCGCACCAAGGTCGAATCCAATTGCGACTATGTCGGCGAGAAGTTTGCCGAGGAAGCGCGCAAGATTCATTACGGGGAGACCGATCCGCGCGGGATCTATGGCGAAACTTCGAAAGACGAGGCCCGCGCTCTGGCCGATGAGGGCGTGGAGTTCGCCCGCATTCCCTGGCTGCCCCGCCACGATAGCTGAGTCCACGTCAGCCAAAGCTGCGCGACTCTAGTTCCGTTCGAATCTCAGCATGTAATTGACGTCGAGGTCGCCGGCCGAGAGGCGCCAGTTGTCGCCGAGCGGGCTATAGACCACGCCCATCGCTTCGCCGAGCGCCAGGCCCTGCGGCCGGATCATGCTTGCCATTTCCGAGGGCCGCAGGAAGCGCCGCCAGTCATGGGTTCCCCGCGGCAACCAGCGCAGCAGGTATTCTGCGCCGACTATGGCGAAGGCGAAAGATTTGGCCGTGCGGTTCAGGGTGGCGACAATGAGAAGGCCGCCGGGCGCCACGAGCTGTGCGCAGGCTGCAAGAAAGCCCGCCGGATCGGCGACATGCTCTACCACCTCCATGGTCAGCACCACGTCGAAGCGCTCGCCTGCCGCCGCCAATGACTCAGCGGTCGCTTCGCGATAGTCGATCTCAAGCTCGCTCTCGTGCGCGTGGCTTTGGGCGATGGCGATATTGCGTGCGCCGGCATCGATACCCGTTACCCGTGCCCCCAGCCGGGTCAGCGGTTCGCAAAGCAGGCCGCCGCCGCAACCGATATCGACGAGGCTGAGCCCGGCCAGCGCTCTCGGCCCTTTGCCGTCGCGCTTGAAGCGGGCGGCGCAGGAATCGCGGATATAGGTCAGGCGAATCGGATTCAGCCGATGCAGCGGCCGGAACTTACCCTGCGGGTCCCACCAGGCGTTCGCCATGGCGGTAAATTTGGCGATTTCCGCCGAATCTACGCTGGTGTCCGCTGTTGCCGCCGTTTGGCTCATGCCCGCTCCGATTTTCCAGCCCGATCAAGATAAATCGGGCCTTTTTGCCGGGCGTCGGCCTTGCTTCCGCCCGGCGTAATTGAGTATGGATACGCGCCGCCCGTCCGGCAACCGGCGCGGCTTCGTCGAGATTTGCCGATTCCCTAGGCCCGATTCCCATGGATCGACCGATGACAAAGGCGGCCGGCAAGACCCGTATCGTGATGAAATTCGGCGGCACGTCGCTGGCCGATGTCGAACGCATCAAGGCGGTTGCGGTCCGGGTCAAGCGCGAGGTCGATGCGGGCCATGAGGCCGCCGTCGTGGTTTCGGCCATGGCCGGCACAACCAATCAGTTGGTCGGCTGGACCAATGCCGTGGCGCCCCTGCACGATGCCCGCGAATACGATACGGTCGTTGCCGCCGGCGAGCAGGTCAATAGCGGCCTGCTGGCGCTGGCGCTTCAGGATCTGGGCGTCAGCGCCCGCTCCTGGCAGGGCTGGCAGATCCCGATCGAGACCGACGATGCCCATGGCAAGGCGCGCATTCGCCGTATCGAGACGGCGGAGCTCGACAAGCGCATGAGCCGCGGCGAAGTGCCGGTGGTCTCTGGCTTTCAGGGCCGCGGCTCCGACAACCGGATCACCACGCTGGGGCGCGGGGGCTCGGATACATCGGCGGTGGCCCTTGCCGCGGCGCTGGGTGCCGATCGCTGCGATATCTTCACCGATGTCGACGGTGTCTATACCAGCGATCCGCGCATCGTTGCCAAGGCTCGCAAGCTCGATAAGATCACTTACGAAGAAATGCTGGAGATGGCGTCGTTGGGCGCCAAGGTGCTGCAGATCCGCTCTGTCGAGATGGCGATGAAGCACCACGTACGGTTGCAGGTGCTTTCCAGTTTTGTCGACCGGCCCGGCACCCTGGTCGTGGATGAGGATGAGATCGTGGAACAGGAACTGGTAAGCGGAATCGCCTATAGCCGGGACGAGGCGAAGATAACCCTGATCCAGGTGCCCGATCGCCCGGGGGTCGCGGCCTCGATTTTCGGCCCGCTCGCCGAGGCGAATATCAATGTCGACATGATCGTGCAGAACACCTCGGAGCGCGGCGATAC
>DASXQK010000137.1:0-9590 GCA_036493015.1 Dongiaceae bacterium
CTGGCCGCCCGTGGGACCCGCCAGCGCCACGCCGCCTGCCCCAAGCAGGACCGCGCCGCTGAACAACACCATCAGGCAGGAGGAGACTTCCTGGCGCTTCTTGTTGCGCCACCGCTTCCAGCGAAACTCGACCTTGCCTTCGCGCATATGGAAGTTGTTCATCTGATCATCCCCTGTGCCCGCCCGAGTCATAAAAAAGCGTCCAAACCGTTGTCGCGACTGAACAACATGGACGCTTTGTAACCATCCTTAACGCAAGGTCGCCATCGAATCGGCACACTTTTGCCCAACCCCGGCCATTAAGAAGGAATTAGCGCCCGATGTCAAAGGGTTGAGGCAGGCATTGGTCCATTTGGAGAACAATCGCAAATTCAGGAGGATTTTTACCTGCCGACCGGGGCCGGCAGGCATTACCGGCTTGTCAGGAACCGGATTTTGCCAAGGCGGCCAAGGCGGCGGTAATACCCGCAAGCGGCACGGGCACCTGCTGGGAGCCCTTGTCTTTCGCGGCAAAGACCAGATTCATCTGCTGGCCGGCCTTTGCCTCGCCCTGCAAATCGTTGGTCATCTCGATGGCGCCATAACAAAACTTGGGCAGGCAGGCCTGGATCGCCACGGGATAGGCTTTGTTCGCATCGATGCCGACGCTGAGCCCGCTGGCCTGCACGGAATTGGGCGGCAACTGCAAGATCAACGCCAGTTTCTTGTCCGGCCCGGCACGGCGAACGACGATTCGGGCCATGATGGCGGTGGCGTCGGTGGTGCTGCGTGCCTCGTGATGGATGAAGCAGACCTGCTTGCCAGCACCCTCACCGCTCTTGGGCACGATGCAGTCGAGCGCCCAGGATTTATAGGTCTGGGTCGGGACCGTCCCATTGGGCACGGATGCGCCGGGAACAGGCGCCCCTTGGCCATAGGCAAGCGCCGGCAGGCTGACGGCCGCAAGGCCCAGGATCAAAGCTGCCGGCGCCGCCCGCATCGAAATTACAGTCCGGTCTTCTGCAGCGCGTCGAAGGCCTGGCCGTACCCTTCAAGTGGCATGGTCAGCTTCATCGGCTGCTGTCCGTTGGTCAGTGCAAAGGCGATGTACATCTGCTGGCCGGTCTTCAACTGCTTCAACACATCGTCATTGATCTGAAACAGTGCGGTGCAGAGCTCCGCGGTGCAGGAGGAGATTTTTGCCCGGTAGCCGGGGTTCTTGTCGATGTTGAAGACCACGCCTTTCTGCAGATTGGCCACAGGCGGCAGCCGCAGGATCATCGCCAGGGTGCGCTCCTTGCCGATGAAGCGAGTGGTGGCGATCATGATCGTCTTGGTCTGATCGGTGTCGAGATGAACCTCGTGATGGATCAGGCAAAAGGGCTGCGGCTTGGCCGTGCTGCCCTGGGCCGGCGCCGGCGTGGCGCAGGTCAATGTCCATTGCTTGTATGCCTGATTCTTCGCCGCCGGATCGGCCGCCCTGGCATTACCGGAGAAAACGGCCACGAATGCTGCGGCCAACAGGAAAAAGCTCAGCCTGCCCGACATAACGTTTGAAACTCCCCTTTTTATCCCGGCCCGCAGTCTGTCGAGGGAGAGGCCGAGTTGCAAGTCTCCGATCGTCCACACTTTTATTTGGCGCCCAATCCTCTTAATTGGCGCGAAGGCGCGAAAAAGAAAGCACCTCTGCCCAATAACCGGCTCGCACTTGCTAGCGCCGGGCCGCCTGTTCGTGACCGGCCAGAACGTTGACGGCGTTCACGCCCAACGCCTCGACGGCATAGCCGCCCTCCATGACATAGAGCGTCGGCTTGCCGCCTTTGGCGATCGCTTCGCCGATCCGCAGGTAATCGTCGTGGCGCAGTTTGAATTTCGAGATCGGATCGTGTTCGAAAGTGTCGACGCCGAGCGACACGACGATGGCGTCCGGCGCGAAATCCGCGATCCGCTTCATCGCGCCGGCAAGCGCCTGCTGGTAACGATCCCATGCGCTGCCCCAGGGCAGCGGCATGTTGATATGGAAGCCACTACCCTTGCCCGCACCGGCCTCGTCCGCATGGCCCAGAAAATACGGGAACTCCTGCTTCGGATCGGCATGGATCGAGATGGTCAGCACATCGGCGCGCTCATAGAAGATTTCCTGCGTGCCATTGCCGTGATGGTAATCGACGTCGAGGATCGCCACGCGCTTGGCGCCGGCGTCGATGAAGGCCTGCGCCGCCACTGCAGCGTTGTTAAAGAAGCAATAGCCGCCGTAGAAATCGCTCCCGGCGTGATGACCAGGCGGACGGCAGAGCGAAAAGACAGCCCCCTCGCCCGCCTTCACCATCGCCTGGCCGGTCAGCGCGACATTGGCCGAAGCGGTAATGGCCCGCCAGGTTCCCGCGGTGATCGGCGTGCCGGCATCGAAGGAGAAGTAGCTGAGCTTGCCGTCGATGACATCGGGCTCGATCGAGCGCATGCCCCGCGTCATCCAGTTGAGCGGCAGCGCGTCATAGGCGCCATGCTGCTTCACCCACATATCCCAGGCACCGTGCAGGAAATCGACGAAGTTCGCCTTGTGCACGCGCTTCACCGGATCGAGCCCGAAGTCACGGGGGGCCAGCACCTCGCCCAGCTTCGTCTCCTTGACCCGCGCCAGGATCATGTCGGCGCGGCGCGGCATCTCGAAACAGGGCAATAGCTTGCCGTCGATCAGCTCGGCCTTGCCGTCCTGGTGGCGGTGGTCGTCGGAATAGACCGCCTTCATGGGTTTCCTCTTCGATTGCGGGCTCAGCCCGCGCAAACGATGCTCGCGGCTCAGCCGCGCAGGATGGGTCGCGTCAGGCAGGTCGGCCCGCCCTGGCCCTTTTCGGAAATATCGCTGCCGGCGATCTCGATGACCTCGGCACCGGCGGCGCGCAAGACGGCTGCCGTCTTCGGATTGCCCTGCAGCATCAGGCAACGCCGTGGTGCTATCGCCAATACATTGCAGCCCATGCTGTCGAACTCGCTCTCCGGCACTTCGACCAGCTTGATGGCGCGCCGGATCAGCCAGTCGCGAAAACGGATCGGCATCAGCGGCGAATAGACCAGCGCCAGATCGCGGTCGATGGGCGACAGCACCGACATCAAATGGAACACATCGGCCCGTCCGCGATAATGCGGCATATCGGCGACGACGACCTCGACATCCGGCCCGACGAGCTTGGCAAGCTGGCGAATGCCTTCTTCATTGGTGCGATAGGTGTGGCCGACGGCGAGCGTTCGGTCATCGAACCAGACCATATCGCCGCCTTCCACCATGCCCTCGCCCTCGATCCGTCCGGCGACCGGCAAGCCGAGCTTGCGGAAGGTGGCTTCCGCGACCGCCGGCTCGCCGCGCCGCTCCACCTTGCCCATGTTGCAGAGGACCAGCCCCAGCGGGCCGACGATGGTGGCGTCGCGCACATAGATGCTGTCGATGGTGAGCGCGGGATCGGCCGGCAGGAAATCGATCTCGCTTCCTTGGTCTTTCAGTATGGAAATCAACCGGTTGTATTGCGATTGCGCGCCGGCATAGTCGGGCCGTCCGGTATAATTCAGCCGCTGCCATTCGCCATCGAGACGTGGCTGGTCGACGAAGGATTCTGCCGGGCGGCGCAACGCCACGCGCCGGATGCGCCCATATTCGGAAAGCGGTGCCGCCCACATGATCGTCTACCCTCGGTTTCGGCGGGCAGGCATAACCGGCCCGGCGCCAGGGTGCAAGCGGGTGGCATCCGGTGGCTGGCAGCGTCAGGGGCCGGCACCTATGATCTGCGCACTCCATTTGCGTCAACACAGACATGAGCCACAATGAGCAGCGACCGCCTCGCCGACCTCTGCCGCATCGCCGAAACCGCTGGGCGCGAGATCCTGCGCCATTATCATCCGGGCACGATCGCACGATTGAAAGGTGACCGTACCCCGGTGACCGATGCCGATGAGGCCGCGGAGGCGATCATTCTACCGGCGCTGACAGAGCTGTTCCCCAGCGTCACCTGCGTTGCCGAGGAAGCCTGCGCACGCGGCGGCCTGCCGGCCCTCGATAGCGGCCGCTTCCTGCTGATCGACCCGCTGGATGGAACACGTGAATTCCTGGCGGGCAATGGCGAATTCACCGTCAATATCGCGCTGATCGACGATGGCCGGCCGGTACTGGGTGTCGTTCATTTGCCGGTGCTGGGCGCCACATATGCCGGCGGACCCGAGGGCGCGAGCCTGGCGATCGCGGGCGAAGCAAGCCAGCCGATCCATGCCCGCACCAAGCCGGAGGATGGCGTGATCGTGCTGGCCAGCCGCTCGCATAACATGGGCGACGAACTGGATCGCTATCTCGAGGCCCATCACGTCGCCGAGCGCGTGGCCGCCGGCAGCTCGCTGAAATTCTGCCGCATCGCCGAGGGGCTGGCCGATCTCTATCCGCGCTTCGGGCGCACCATGGAATGGGATACCGCCGCGGGCCACGCGGTACTGGCTGCAGCCGGCGGCCATGTCGAGACGCTGGACGGCAAGCCAATGCGCTATGGCAAGCCCGGCTTCGAGAACCCGAACTTCATCGCCCGCGGCAATTGGCCCCAATGAGCGCAACGCTGCGCTCTGCGACGCCAGAGGCCATCGCTGCCGCTGCCGATGTCCTGAAGGCGGGGCAGCTCGTGGCATTTCCCACCGAGACGGTCTATGGCCTGGGTGCCGATGCGCGAAGCGATTCCGCCGTTGCCGGAATCTTCGCCGCAAAAAACCGCCCGACAATCAACCCGCTGATCGTCCATGTCGCCGACCGCGCCATGGCCGAGCGGCTGGCGCGATTCGACGAGCGGGCGAGGCAATTGGCAGCCCATCACTGGCCGGGTCCGCTGACCCTTGTGCTGCCGCGGCAACAAGATTGCCCAGTCTCGCTGCTGGCCACCGCTGGGCTCGACACGGTGGCCATCCGCCTGCCGCACCATCCGGTCGCCGCGGCACTGCTCCAGGCCTTCGGCGGCCCCATCGCCGCACCCAGCGCCAATCCCTCGGGCCGGCTCAGCCCGACCGATGCCGTGCACGTGGTTGATTCTCTGGGCGGCAGGGTGGCCATAATTCTCGACGGCGGCGCCACGCCGATCGGCCTTGAATCGACGATCGTCGACCTTAGCCAGCAGCAGCCCTTGCTGCTGCGACCCGGCGGTCTCGCGGTGGAAGAGATCGAGCGTCTGACCGGGCCTCTTGGCCTGGCAAATCCCCGCAGCGGACCGCGCGCGCCGGGAATGCTGGCGAGTCATTATGCACCACGGCTTCCGCTTCGCCTGAATGCCGGCGGGGTAGGGCCGGGTCATGCGCTGCTGGCCTTTGGCGCCAATCCGCCGGCCGGTGCGCTTGCCATGCTGAACCTCAGTGCCGCCGGCGATCTGCGCGAAGCCGCGGCAAATCTGTTCGCCTATCTGCGCAGGCTCGACGCCAGCGGTGCGGACGAGATCGCGGTGATGACCATCCCCGAACAGGGGCTGGGCCGCGCCATCAACGACCGGCTGCGCCGCGCCGCGGCACCGCGCCAGCCTCTTTAGCAACGAACCGGCTGAGCATCGCTTTGCGGTGAGAGGGAGGCCAACCTACACTGCGCCCATGGATCTGTTGGCCGCATTCGCCGTACTTCTGGGGCCGGGTGGCTTCATCGCCGACGATGCGGCAATGGCCCCTTACCTGCTGGATTGGCGCAAGCTCTATCAGGGCAAGGCCATCGGCGTAGCGCGGCCGCGCGATACGGCCGAACTTGCTGCCACCGTGAAACTCGCCGGCGATGCGGGTATCGCCATGGTACCGCAATCCGGCAATACGGGGCTGGTGGGCGGCGGCGTTCCGCTGCCGGGCGGCCGCAGCCTGGTGATCTCGCTCGAGCGCATGAACCGCGTGCGCAGCATCGATCCCGCCAACTACACCATCACAGTGGAGGCGGGTTGCATTCTGCAGCATGTGCAACAGGCAGCCGAAGCGGCCGACCGCCTGTTCCCGCTCAGCCTGACCGCCGAAGGAAGCTGTCGCATCGGCGGCAATCTCTCGACCAATGCCGGCGGCATCGCTGTACTGCACTACGGCAATATGCGCGATCTCGTTCTGGGGCTGGAGGTCGTGCTGCCCGATGGCCAGGTCTGGGACGGCCTTCGCGCATTGCGCAAGGACAATACCGGCTACGATCTGAAACATCTCTTCATCGGCGCCGAAGGAACGCTGGGCATCATCAGCGCCGCGGTGCTGAAGCTGTTTCCCCGGCCGCGCGAGCGCGTCACCGCCTTTGCCGCCGCGGCGGACCTGCCCGCCACGCTGGCGCTGCTAGGCCGGCTGCGTGCCGCGAGTGGCGATGCACTGACCAGCTTCGAATACATTCCGCGCATCTCGCTGGCGCTCGCTCTCGAATATGTCAACGGCAGCTTCGATCCTTTCGCAACGCCTCACGATCATTATCTGCTGATCGAATTCTCCAGCAGCAGCGAAGGAAGCGGTCTGCGGGCGATCGCCGAGACGGCCCTGGCGCAGGCGATGGAGGACGGCTTGCTGCTGGATGCGACTCTCGCGGAGAGCGAGGCCCAGGCAAAAAAGCTCTGGTTCCTGCGCGAAGCGATCGTCGAAGCTCAGCGCCCGGCCGGTGCCGGCATCAAGCATGATGTCGCCGTGCCGGTTGCATCCGTGCCCGATTTCTTGTCCGAGGCGATTGCCGCTGTCGGCGCCCGGCTGCCCGGCGTTCGCGTGCTCGCCTTCGGCCATCTGGGCGATGGCAACATCCATTTCAATTTGTGCCAGCCGCGCGAGATGCCGGCAGCCGACTTCCTGGCCACGACCGGCGAATTTAATCGCCTGGTCCACGACATCGTTGCCCGCCATGCCGGCAGCATCAGCGCCGAGCACGGCATCGGGCAACTGCGGCGCGAGGAAATCCGCCGCTACAAGCCGCCGGTCGAGTTGGATCTTATGGCGAGGGTGAAGGCGGCACTCGATCCCAAGGGGCTGATGAACCCCGGCAAGGTAATCTAAACTTCGGAAAACTCGAACTAATCAGGCGGCAGCAGGCTGGGGTGACGGCTAGGAAAGATACCCGGGGAGTGCTAAGAAACAAGCCGGCAGACTGCAGTCCGTCGCTTCTCATAGCGTCCCGGACAGGGAGACAGGCGGCCGCTACCACTGACACAAAACAAGGAACAGGGAAAAGCCATGAAGAAATCCGTTCTGGGGGGCATCGTCCTCGGCGCCGTAATGGTGCTGAGCACTCTTGCCGCCCGCGCCGATGACACCATCCGCTTCGGCATCGCCGCCGAGCCGTATCCGCCGTTCACCAGCAAGGATTCGTCCGGCAAGTGGGTCGGCTTCGAGGTCGACCTGATGGATGCCGTCTGCGCCAATCTGAAGGCGAAGTGCGAAATCGTCGAAGTGGCCTGGGACGGAATCATCCCGGCGCTGCAGGCGAACAAGTTCGACGTGATCTGGTCGTCGATGTCGATCACCGAGAAGCGCAAGCAGACGATCGATTTCACCGACAAGTACTATCAGACCCCGGCCGAAGTCATCGGGCCGAAGTCGGCGAGCTTCAACATCGATATCAAGAACCCTGACAGCCTCAAGGGCAAGATCATCGGCGTCCAGACCTCGACGATCCACCAGCAGTTCGTGCAGAAGTATTTCGGCTCGGCTGCGACGGTGAAGGTCTATGACACCCAGGACAACGTGAACGCCGACTTGGTGGCCGGCCGCGTCGATTGCGAAATGGCCGATTCGATCGCTCTTGCCGACTTCCTGAAGACCGATGCCGGCAAGGACTTCGAAGTGAAATGGGTCGCGCCGAAGGATCCGATCCTGGGCGACGGCGTCGGCGGCGGCATCCTGAAGACCAACACCGCGCTCAAGGACAAGCTGAACGGCGCGATCGCCGCAGTCCGCTCCAGCGGCGAGTACGACAAGATCGCCAAGAAGTATTTCGACTTCAACGTCTACGGCAGCTAATCTAGCCGACTGATACGGCGGGATCCGTACCCGGGGAGGGTGCGGATCCCGCCGCGGCCGAAAGCGCTGCTAAAAGCGCACGGCACGACAGGGTTCGTGGGAGACCAGGGCGCGTTTTGCAGACATATCTCGATCTGCTGCAGTGGGGCGACAAAGGCTGGAGCGACGAGCTGATTTTCGGCATGTTGCTCACGCTGCAAATCTCCTTTTGCGGCTATGTCATCGGGTTGATGTTCGGGCTGTTTGGCGCCTGGGGCAAGCTATCGGGCAACAAATCTACTTTCTGGGTCTCTGAGACTTACACCACCGTGGTGCGCGCGGTGCCCGAGCTGCTGCTCATCCTGCTGCTCTATTACGGCGGCCCGGATGCAATCAAACACCTGCTGCTGCTGTTCGGCTGGGGCCAGGATTTCCAGGTCAACGGATTTGCCGCGGCGGTCGTCGTGCTGGGCTTTGTGCAGGGCGCCTATTCGACTGAAGTGCTGCGCGGCGCCATTCTGTCGGTGCCCAAGGGGCAGATCGAGGCGGCTAAAGCCTATGGCATGAACCCGGTGCTGCTCATCCGGCGCATTCTTTTTCCGCTGATGATCCGCTACGCGCTGCCGGGGCTGAACAATCTCTGGGTCAACATCCTGAAGGATAGCTCGCTGATCAGCGTCGTGGGATTGAGCGAACTCGTGTTCCAGTCGAAGACGGCGGCCTCCAGCACCAAGCACTATTTCTTCTTCTACGCCGCCGCCGGCGTGATCTTCCTGATCCTGACAAATCTCTCGAATACCGGCATCGGCTTCATCGAACGCCGCGTCAATCGCGGCGTGCGCCGGGCATAAGGGGCGCACCGTGGGTTTCCCCTTCTTCATCGACATGTTCCCGCAGCTTCTCTATGGCGCCTGGCTCACGATTGAGATTTCGGCCATCTGCTTCGTGCTTGGCAATGTCATGGCCATCGGCGTCGCGCTGGCGCGGACATCCAGGAACGTGGTCGTCTCGAAACTGGCCCAAGGCTATATCTCGCTGTTCCGCAGCACACCCTTCCTGACCCAGGTCTACATCATCTATTACGGCTGCGGCGACTTGTTCGCCCACACCCCGGCGCTCCGTCACAGCTTCCTGTGGCCCTTTCTGCGCGATGCGTTCTGGTATGGCATCCTGGCCCTCAGCATCAACACGGCCGCCTATTCCGGCAATATCCTGCGCGGCGGGCTGGAAGCGGTCCCCTTCGGCGAGATCGAGGCGGGCCGCGCCTTCGGCATGTCGCGCTTCCTGATCTTCTGGCGCATCAGCTTCCCGCGCGCCATCCGCATCATCCTGCCGACCATGAGCGGAGAGACGATCCTGTTGATAAAGACCACGGCCATTCTTTCGACCATCACCATCCTCGACATCATGGGTACGGCCCGCTTCATCATCGCCCAAACCTTCCGGGTCTATGAGCCGCTGCTGGCTGCAGCGGTTTATTACATCTGCCTTACCTTCCTGATCACCCGCGTCTTCCGCTTCCTCGAGCGTTATCTGAACAAGGACCGGCTGGAGCCGGTGCAGATCGACGCGGAATTGCCCGTCGAGGTCGCCTGAGGCGCCCTGCCCCGCTGGTAGATCGCCGCCTGTCCCTGCTCTAGCATCAGCACATGATTCCCTATCGC
>DASXQK010000138.1:0-7517 GCA_036493015.1 Dongiaceae bacterium
CAGCCAGACAACGCCACCACCCAGATCGCTCCAGTCAGCGCACATCATCCAATCAACAGAGCCTTGGAAACGCGATTCACGACAGGTCCAGTGTTCGCCAACCGGCAAACCCAAAACCGCCGCCCTCGCATCCCTTCTCTATCTACCCACAATGTCAAACAACAAACCGCCTTCAACCGAAGACGACAGGATGACCTCGACCCAATCCGGGCCTTGGCAACCCTTCAAATCAAAAGAGCGGTGCAGATCCTGCACAAACCCGCCGAGGCGGGTCGCGTCGCCTTCCGGCGACAGAACCGGTCACCGTTTCCGGTAGCCCGTCCGAGCGGGCATATGTAGGCGCTGGTATCCGCTCTGTCCAGTGTTAAACGCCGGATTCTCACAGTTTTCTGGGCATAACCTGTGGATTACAGAAGACCTAGAGCGCGAAGCTCCGAAGCGAGCTTCTCCGGCAGTTCATCGACCTCCTCGCCCTTGGCGAGATCGGCCGGCGCGTCCTTGGGTTCCAGATAGCGCCAGCCCTGAAATGCGCGGTGTGAGCGGGGGTGAACCTTCACCAGGCGCCGGCCCAGCATGATGGCGCACCACACACCCTCGTCATCCTCGCGCCGCTCGAAGCTCAGTATTCGCTGGCGAACGCGGATCTGACCCTTGATGACCCAATAGATCGAGCCGCTAGCGGTTATCTCCTTGGCCCGTTTCGGCCAGTTGCGCGTCCAGTGGCAGAGCGGCTTGCGCCTGCGCTGCCATTCCGACATCTGGGCCAAGTTTTCGATGCCGACACAAAGCTTCAGCATATGTAGCATCGAGGAATAGAATCCTTGCTAGCGTGTCGCCGGACGCGAGGCCGCGGCCTGGCGGGCGCGCGAGACCTTGGAGATCGGCTGGCGCCCGAGATGATTTGAGATGAATTGGCCCGCCGCGACAAGGACGTCAAGATCCACACCGGTCTCAATCCCGAGACCGTTCAGCATGTAGAGCACATCTTCGCTGGCGACATTGCCGGCAGCACCCGGTGCATAGGGGCAGCCGCCAAGGCCGGCGACCGAACTGTCGACTGTGGCAACGCCGCTCTCGAGCGCGGCCAGGATGTTCGCCAGCGCTTGGCCATAGGTATCGTGGAAATGCACGGCCAGCCGTTCGCGCGGCACCCTCGCCGCCACGGCTTCGATCATCGTCGCGGCTTTGCCGGGTGTGCCGATTCCAATCGTGTCGCCCAGCGAGATTTCATAACAGCCCATATCGGCCAGCTCACCCGATACCTCGGCGACTTTCGCCGGCGCGACCCGGCCTTCATACGGACAGCCGAGTACACAAGAGATATAGCCGCGCACCTTCATGCCGGCCTTGGCGGCGGCCTCCATCACCGGCTGGAAACGCTCGAGGCTTTCCGCGATCGAACAGTTGATGTTGCGCTTTGAAAATGTCTCCGAGGCTGCGGCGAAGACCGCGATCTCCCTGGCGTCCGCTGCCGCTGCACCCTCGAAGCCGCGCATGTTCGGCACAAGAACCGGATATGAGGTTCCCGGCAGCCGCTTGATTCCCGCCATCACCTCAGCGGCATCGGCCATTTGCGGGACCCATTTGGCCGAGACGAAGCTGGTCGCCTCCACCGCCGGCAAGCCGCTGTCGGACAGTTTATCGATGAGGGCGATCTTGATCGCCGCCGGCACGATCTCGGACTCGTTCTGCAGCCCATCGCGCGGGCCGACTTCCACCATGCGCACCTTACGCGGCAGCGAGTTCATTTTGCTGCCTCTGGTTTGAGGGACAGCAGCTCGACCCCCTCCTCCACCAGCTCACCCACCGCGTAGCCGATCGCATCCACCACGCCATCGCGCGGCGCCATAATGCTGTGCTCCATCTTCATTGCTTCCAGCACCAGCAGCGTCTCGCCCCGCTTCACCGCCTGGCCGGGCTTAACCTGAAGTTGCGCGATGCGACCGGGCATGGGTGCGGTCAAGCGGCCTGTCGGCGCCTCGATCGTTTCCGCCGCGGCAAGCGGATCGGTCATGACCAGCCGATAAGATTGCCCTCCCGCAAAGACAGTAAAGCCGAGCCCGCGGCGGATAACCGTGGCATCGAAACGGTGATCGCCGAGGGCAACCCGCAACCGATCATCGCCGCGCGCGCTGGCCGATGCCCTTTGGCTCCCGCTGCCGAAATCAAACGAATAGCCGGCGCGGCCATAATGCAGCGCGAAGACTCGTTCGTTCTGGCCTTCGCTGAAGCGGAACTCGCGGCGCGCTTCCAGATTGAGGCGCCAGCCGTCGGCCACCGCCCAAGGCGAGACGCCGCCGCTGGTATTTTCCGTCAACAAAATCGACAGCGCCGCCGCCGCATAAATTTCGTCGCCGGCCGCCGCGCGCGGAGCAAACAGCCGCTCGCGATGACGCTCGATGAAGCCCGTATCGACCTCGGCTTTGGCGAAGGCCGGATCGCGGGCAAGCGCCTGCAGGAATTCGATGTTGTTGGCAAAGCCCGTCAACTCTACGTCGCCCAGTGCCTGCACCAACCGCTGGCGGGCGAGTTCGCGGTTGCGGTCCCAGACGATCAGCTTGGCGATCATCGGATCGTAGTGGATCGAAATCTCGTCGCCGGCGCGCACGCCGGTATCCACGCGCACATGCTCGCTCAGTGCCGAAAACCGGAAATGGCTGATGCGGCCCGTTGCTGGCAGGAAGTCGCGCGCCGGATCCTCGGCATAGATCCGCGCCTCGAAGGCATGGCCTTGCTCGTTCACCTGCTCCTGTGTGAAGGGCAGAGACTCGCCCGAGGCGACGCGGAGCTGAAGCGCCACCAGATCGAGATTGGTGATCATCTCGGTCACCGGATGCTCGACCTGAAGACGGGTGTTCATCTCCATGAAATAGAATTCGCCGTTCTCATCGAGGATGAATTCGATGGTGCCGGCGCCGACATAGCCGACGGCTCTCGCCGCCGCCACCGCCGCATCGCCCATACGGTGGCGCAGCTCCGCCGGGAGGCCCGGCGCCGGCGCTTCCTCGATCACCTTCTGATGGCGGCGCTGGATCGAACAATCACGCTCAAAAAGATGCAGCACATTGCCCTGGCTGTCGGCGAAGACCTGAAGTTCGACATGACGCGGCCGGAGCAGGTATTTCTCCACCAGCATGCGCTCATCGCCGAAAGAAGACTTCGCTTCGCGCCGTGCCGAGGCCAGGGCCGCGGCAAACTCGGCAGGCTTGTCGACCCGGCGCATGCCTTTGCCGCCGCCGCCGGCCGAGGCCTTGAGCAGCACCGGATAACCGATCAGATCGGCGGCATCGGACAGCGCAGCATCTGCCTGATCCCGCCCGTGATAGCCAGGCACCACCGGCACGGCAGCACGTTCCATTAGCGCTTTGGCCTCGCTTTTGGAGCCCATGGCGCGGATGGCCGACGGCGGCGGGCCGACGAAGATCAGCCCTGCGGCGGCCACGCGATCGGCGAATTCGGCATTCTCCGAAAGAAAGCCATAACCCGGATGGATTGCTTGTGCGCCTGTCGCCTTCGCCGCCGCGATGATTTTCTCGCCGTTGAGATAACTCTCGCGGGCCGCCGCTGCTCCAATGGCGATAGCTTCATCAGCCATAGCCACATGCATCGCTTTGGCATCCGCCTCGGAATAAACCGCGACCGTTGCCACGCCCATCTTCTTCGCCGTTCGCATGATGCGGCAGGCGATCTCGCCGCGATTGGCAATGAGAAGCTTGCCGATCATCCGTTTCGCCAGGCCGGCTTGCGTTTTTCAAGGAAGGCCGCCACGCCCTCACGGCCCTCCTCGGTCGCGCGAAGCCGCGCGATCCGCTTCGCGGTTTCAGCGCGCAAGGCCGCATCGTTTGGCCGTGCGCCGACATGGGCTACCAGCAGCTTGGCTTCGCGCACTGCCTGCGGTCCGTTCTGCAGCAGGATGTCGGCAATACGCCGGGCCTCGGTCATCAACTGATCAGGCGCCACCACGGCGCTCACGAGACCAAGCCGCTCCGCCGTTGCCGCGTCAAAGCGCTCGGCGGTCAGCATATAACGCCGGGCCGCGCGGGCGCCGATGGCCTCGATCACATAGGGGCTGATGACCGCGGGGATAAGCCCCAGCTTTGCCTCGCTGAGGGCAAAGACGGCATCGCTCGCGGCTATGCCGATATCGCAGGCCGCGCACAGCCCGACGCCACCACCCATGGCGGCACCCTGAACCGCGGCGATGGTTGGTTTCGCCAAGGTATTCAGGCGGTGCAGCATCTCGGCCAGGCAATTGGCATCGGCCTGGTTCTGCTCAAGGGAATAGCCGGCCATGCGCTTCATCCAGCCGAGATCAGCGCCGGCGGAAAAACTCTTGCCCTTGCCGGCCACGATCACAACGCGTGCTGATGTGTCATTGGCGAGTGAATCGATGGCCTGCGTCACCTCGGCGATCAACCCATCGTCGAAGGCATTGTGCAGATCGGGGCGGTTCAGCCAGAGCGTGGCAACGCCGCCATCCTTTTCGATGAGGACATGGTTCATGACTTACATACGAAACACGCCGAAGCGTGTCTCCTCGACCGGCGCGTTGAGTGCTGCAACCAGGCCCAACCCGAGAACCCGTCGGCTATCGGCCGGCGCGATGATCCCGTCATCCCAGAGCCGGGCGCTGGCGTAATAGGGATGGCCTTGTTTTTCATACTGGGCACGGATCGGCGCCTTGAACGCCTCCTCTTCCTCGGCCGGCCAGGCCTCTTTCATATTGTCCTTCTTCACCTGGGCCAGCACGGCAGCGGCTTGTTCGCCGCCCATCACCGAGATGCGCGCGTTTGGCCACATCCACAAGAAGCGCGGGCCATAGGCACGCCCACACATGCCGTAGTTGCCGGCGCCGAAACTGCCGCCGATGATGAGAGTCAGTTTCGGCACCTTCGCGCAGGCCACGGCCGTCACCATCTTGGCGCCGTCCTTGGCGATCCCGCCGGCCTCGTATTTGCGCCCCACCATGAAGCCGGTGATGTTCTGCAGAAAGATCAACGGGATAGCACGCTGGGCGCAGAGCTCGATGAAATGCGCGCCCTTCAGGGCCGATTCCGACAGCAGTATCCCGTTATTGGCGACGATGCCGACGCGATGCCCATAAAGCCGGGCAAAGCCGCAAATGAGCGTGGTGCCGTAGAGCTGCTTGAACTCGTCGAAGGCGCTGTCATCGACGATGCGGGCGATGACTTCGCGCACATCATAGGGCTTGCGCAGATCGGCGGAGACGACGCCGTCGAGCTCCGCTCCGGAATAACGCGGCTCGACCGGGTCCACGACATCTCTCGATGCAACGGGAGAGTTGTTCAGATTGGCCACGATATGCCGGCAGATCGACAGCGCATGGGCGTCGTCCTGGGCATAGTGATCGACGACGCCAGAGCGCCTGGCATGGACGTCGGCGCCGCCGAGATCTTCCGCGCTCACTTCCTCGCCGGTTGCCGCCTTCACCAGCGGCGGCCCGCCGAGAAAAATCGTGCCCTGCTCGCGCACGATGATCGATTCATCGGACATCGCGGGCACATAGGCGCCTCCGGCGGTGCAGGAGCCCATGACGACCGCGATCTGGGGAATGCCCGCCGCCGACATCGTGGCCTGGTTATAGAAAATGCGGCCGAAATGATCGCGATCGGGGAACACTTCGTCCTGGCTCGGCAGGAAAGCGCCACCGGAATCGACCAGGTAGATACAGGGCAAGCGGTTTTGCTGGGCGATCTCCTGGGCCCTCAGATGCTTCTTCACCGTCAACGGATAATAGGTGCCGCCCTTGACGGTTGCGTCATTGACCACGATTACGCATTCGCGCCCCGCAACCCGGCCAATACCAGTCAGGATGCCCGCGGCCGGCACCTCTTCGCGATACACCTGATAGGCAGCGAGCTGCGAGAATTCGAGGAAAGGGGCGCCAGGATCGAGCAACAGGTCGACGCGCTGTCGGGGCAGCAGCTTGCCACGCGAGATATGGCGTTCGCGCGCCTTTTCACCGCCGCCCAGCTCGATCTTTGCGATCAGCTTGTGCAGATCGGCCAGATGGCCGTGCATGGCCTCGGCATTAGCGCGAAAAACGTCCGAGCGCGGATTGATTCCCGATGTCAGAACCGGCATTGCTCCTGCCTTCCCTCGGCCGATAGCATCCCTGCCGCTGGCTCGACCGGCAAGGGGAAACTCGCCTTGAATCGCGCCGATTGCTAAGGTTTGCCGCCACCGAGAGGCTGCCGTGACAACCGAACTCGTCGAGCTGGACCTTATCAGCGATTACCCGGCCCATTGGGCGGCCCGATATCCCGAGCGCGAGGCGATGGTGCTGGGCGATGTCCGCTGGCGCTATGCCGACCTCGCCCGCAATGTCGATCTCTATGCCCGTGCGCTATGGGCCCATGGGGTCCGGCATGGCGACCGGATCGCCGTGCTGGCGACACCCCGGCCGGAATCGCTCTGCCTGTTCCTGGCCAACGCCCGGATCGGCGCCATGTTCACCGGGCTCAATCTGCGCTTCCAGTATGAAGAGCTGCGCTATGTGGTTTCGGATTCCCGACCGCGGCTGCTGATCTTCCTGCCTGCCTTCCGCGAGCGTGAGTACCGCGAGGATGTTCGCTGCCTGCTGGATGAAGGGCTAGGCATCGAACAGGCGATTTCCTTCGGCGATGCCTGTCCCGGCCTCGGCGGCTCGTTCTCCGATTTCCTCTCACGCGCGTCGGAAGTGCCGGATGCAGATTTCGCTGCTGCGATAGCGGCGGTCAGGCCGCGCGATCCCTGCCTGCTGATCTATACCAGCGGATCCACCGGGCGGCCCAAAGGTGCGATGCTGCCCCATTCCGGCCTCTCCCACTGTTCGCGCAACCAGCTGGACCATTGGTGGGCCGAGCCGCTGCGGGTACTGAACAACCTGCCGATCTCCAACGTCTTTTGCGTCGGCGATTTGTTCTGCTTCTGCATGGTTGGCGGCGGCACAACCGTCTTCATGGAGCGCTTCGACGCCAAGGGCGTGCTCAAAGTGATCGAACGCGAGAAGGTCACGCTCTGGGGCCAGGTTTCCACCATGCTGCAACTGGTCCTCTCGCAGCCCGAGGCCGAGACTGCCGATCTTTCCAGCCTGCAGATGATTTTCTGGGCCGGTGCACGCGCTCCGCGCGAGCTGATCCAGCGCCTGGCGCGGATCACTCCTTATCTCGGCAGCAACTACGGCCTGACCGAGACCGTCGCCGGCGTCACCTTTACGCAGAAGGGCGCGAGCCTGGATGTGCTCGCCGATACGGTGGGTAAAGCCGATCCCCATTACGAAGTCCGCGTGGTGCGGCCCGACGGGACACCAACACCCGATGGCGAAGCTGGCGAAATCCATATCCGTGGCGGCTGCATGATGGTGGGTTATTGGAACCGGCCGGAGGCGACATCCGCGACGATCGACCAGGACGGCTGGCTGCATAGCGGCGATATCGGCCTGCGCCGGCCCGACTGCAATTTCCAGATCGCCGGGCGGATGAGCGACATGTTCAAATCCGGCGGCTTCAACGTCT
>DASXQK010000139.1:0-2850 GCA_036493015.1 Dongiaceae bacterium
AGCCAGGCGACGGCCGCCGCGTTGCAAGGCGCCACCAGGAAATCCTCGCCGCTGAAGGAGGCGCGATGGCCTAGGTCGAGGGGGAGTTGGGCCATGGCGGATCGCCGCGGAAATAACGGCTGGCGAGGTATTGCTGCACGCCAAAGCGCGTCAGCACCCCGATGACGGCGGCCATCGGCACCGCCAGCAGCAGCCCGACGAAGCCAAACAGCGTGCCACCAGCAAGCAACGCGAAGATGACCCAGACGGGATGCAGGCCGACGCGGTTGCCCACCAGGCGCGGCGTCAGCACATAGCCTTCCAGGATCTGGCCCACCACGAAGACGCCGAGCACGAGGCCAACAGGACCCCATGTCGGAAACTGGGCGAGGGCAATCCCCAGCGAGACGATCAACCCGGTTATACTGCCGACATAGGGAATGAATGAGATAAGGCCGATGCCCAGCCCAACCACCAGTCCGAATTCCAGCCCGACGAGCGTCAGGCCCAGCGCGTAATAGATCGCGAGCACCAGACAGACGCTGGCCTGGCCGCGCGCGAACCCCGCCAGGTTGCGGTCGACCTGGCGGAACTGGGCGTGGATGGTTTCGCGATGCTCACGCGGCAGCAGATCGTCGATGCGCCTGACGAAGTGGTCCCAATCGCGCAGCAGATAGAACGCCACGACCGGCGTGATGAATAGAAGCGACAGCAGATTGGCAAAGGCCACACCGCTGCTGACGATGCGGATCAGGGCTGCACCGATCCAGCTGACGATGCCCCCGATCTGTGCCGAGACGCTGTCGCGCAGATCGGCCATGCTGCCGATGCCAAGCCGCTCGGCGATGATCTGGATCTGGGGCAGCAGCCGGTCGGCGGCCGCATTCACATAACCCGGCAGCCTTCCGGCAAAATCGAGCAGCTGACGCTCCAGCAACGGAACCACCACCAGCAAGGCCACGATGATGACGGCCGCAAAACCAATGCTGACGACGACCGTCGCCCAGCTGCGCGAACAGCCATGCGTCTCCAGCCAGTCGCAGATGGGATCCAGCATATAGGCGACGGCCATGCCGGCGACGAAGGGCAGCAGGATGCCGCGCAGCAGATAGAGCGCGAGCAGGAATAGAACGAAGCCGATAAGCCAGAAGGCTAGCTGGCCGCGTCCGCTCATGTGTTCACGGCTGCGTGCCGGCCAGTTCCAGCGTCGTATGCCCGTCGGCCGTATCCTTGAGCAGCAAGGCTCGCTGTTGCAGGGCGCGGGCCAGCTGATCGCGATCGCCAACGAAGACGAGATCGAGCTCCGCATGATTCTGCATCAGATAGACCACGTCGACCTGATGCAGCGTCGTGATGGCGCTGAGGCGCCGGCGCAGCTCGGCCCATTGCGCCAGGCCATTGATCGACGCCTCCACCGTCAGTCGCTGTTCGACGCTGGAGCTCACCTGATTCTGGGCGATCCAGTCCTGCTGGAAGCGGTCGGCGATATGATCGATCGCCTGGGCGTAAGCCGCGTCCGGATTGGCCGGATCGCCGGTGACCTTGTCCTGGAAATTGCCGCTGGCGCCGGCAATGCCATAGCGCGAAACGCTGACGGCGATCGCGCCCGAAGGATCGGGTTGCACGGTCGCTACCGCGACATCGCCAACACCGTATTGGGCGGCAAGCGCCTGCAGCTTGGCCAAATCGCCTGCCGCCGCCTGGTCGCTGGTGATCGCCGCTGCATCGGTTGCATCGCCCTTGGGAAGTCTCAGTTCCACCAGCCCGCCGGAGGGGCGATGGGTCGACCAGGCCATGCGCCAGGAATTGCCGTCTTCCCACAGAAGATTCTTGCCTCCCACGACCAGGATGGGCAGCACCAATACCGGCGGGCTCGGCGCTGCGTTGGCGGAAATCCCGCCCTGCTGCAGCAGCATGCTCAGGCCGTCCGCGCGGTAACGAAAGGCGAGCTTGCCAATATAGCGCACGGTCGAAGTCTGCTCCGATTCCACCTCGTAATCCGCCACCAGGTCGGTGATCTGGCTGTCGCTAAGCGGCGCCATGTGGTCGACATCGGCGGATGGGGACAGCATCAGCAACGCCTGGCGCAGGCCCTTGCGCTGGCCCTGCAGCACGGCCTTTTCGCGCGCATCGACGGCGTTACCTGCCGTGACATCCACATCGATGCCACGCACGGCGATGATTCCCGCTGTCTGGGCGCCCGCTGGCGGCGTGCCGGCAAGGCCCGCAAACAGGCATAAAATCAGGGCGAAAGTGGCGCGCAGGATCATTGCAATGCGCCTCGGATCAAGTATTTTGCGCAGGGGCGTTTTTATAGCCCATCGCCACGGAGGACGCCATAAACACCCGCAGCTATCGCGACGCCGGCGTCGATATCGATGCGGGGGCAGCGCTCGTCGAGGCCATTAAGCCGCTCGCCGCCAGCACGGCACGCCGCGGCACGGCAGCGGGCCTGGGCGGCTTCGGCGCCCTGTTCGACCTGAAGGCCGCGGGCTACAGCGATCCCATCCTGGTTTCCACCACCGACGGCGTCGGCACCAAGCTGAAGGTCGCCATTGCCGCCGGCAGGCATGACACCATCGGCATCGACCTGGTCGCCATGTGCGTCAACGACCTGGTCGTCCAGGGCGCGGAGCCGCTGCTGTTCCTCGACTATTTCGCCACCGGCAAACTGGATGTGGGCGCAGGAGCCGCGATCGTCACCGGTATTGCGGAGGGCTGCCGCCAGGCAGGCTGCGCACTGGTGGGCGGCGAGACGGCGGAAATGCCCGGCATGTATGCGCCAGGCGACTACGATCTGGCCGGCTTTGCCGTGGGCGCGGTCGAACGCGATCAAGTCATCGACGGCAGCAGCGTTGCCGCAGGTGATGT
>DASXQK010000140.1:0-3184 GCA_036493015.1 Dongiaceae bacterium
GGCCTATCACATCGACCTGCCCGAGGGGGTGGTGATGCTGAGCTGCGATGCGGCATTGATGAGCCGCGCCCTCAACAACCTGCTGCAGAATGCCGCCGACGCAATCGAGGGACGGTTGGGCGACAATTCCGGCGGACTGCCGGGCGAGATCTGGCTGACGGTGACGCGCGGTGCCGGGCAGGTGACGATTTCAGTCGAGGACAATGGCCGCGGCTTGCCGCGCGCCGAACGCAGCCGGTTGACGGAACCCTATGTCACCACGCGGACCAAGGGCACCGGGCTCGGCCTCGCCATCGTCAAGAAAATCATGGAAGACCATGGCGGCGATCTTACGCTGGGCGACCGGCCCGGGGGCGGAGCGGCGGTGACGCTGGTATTCAAGACGGGCACGGGTGCGGCCTCAGGCACCCCGCCCCTGGTGCGAACGAGGTTCAGCTAGATCCATGGCGCATGACATTCTGATCGTCGATGACGAGGCCGATATCCGTCTGCTGATCGCGGGAATCCTGCGGGACGAGGGCTTTCAGACGCGCGAGGCTGCCAATAGCGATGGAACGCTGGAAGCGATCCGCGCCCGCCGGCCGACGCTGGTGGTTCTCGACATCTGGCTGCAGGGCAGTGCGCTGGACGGTCTCGAGACGCTGGAGGTCATCAAGCGCGAGCACCCCAGCCTGCCGGTGGTCATGATCAGCGGCCATGGCAATATCGAAACGGCGGTGCAATCGATCAAGCTCGGCGCCTATGACTTCATCGAAAAACCGTTCAAGGCCGATCGCCTGCTGCTGATCATGGAACGCGCGATGGAAGCAGCGAGGCTCAGGCGCGAGAACGAAGAACTGCGCAGCCGCGCCGGCCCGGAATACGATTTGCTGGGCGATTCCTCCTCCATCGGTCATGTGCGCCAGCAGATCGAGCGTGTCGCGCCCACCGGCAGCCGCGTGCTGATCGCCGGTCCTGCCGGCTGCGGCAAGGAAGTGGCGGCACGCCTGTTGCATCTGCGCTCCAAGCGCAATGCCGGTCCTTTCGTCGTGCTCAATTGCGCCGCCATGCGGGCCGACAGGCTGGAGATCGAGCTGTTCGGCAGCGAAAGCATGGGTGATCGCGCCGACGGACCGACCAAGGTCGGGACCCTCGAACAGGCTCATGGGGGCACCCTGCTGCTGGACGAAGTCGCCGACATGCCGCTGGAAACCCAGGGCAAGATCGTGCGGGTGCTGCAGGAGCAGACCTTCGAGCGTGTCGGCGGGGCGATCCGGGTGGAGGTCGATGTGCGCGTCATCGCCTCGACCAATCGCGATCTCGCCGCCGAAATGCAGGCGGGGCGCTTTCGCCAGGATCTGTTCTATCGATTGAATGTTGTGCCCATCCGCCTGCCTTCGCTGCGCGAACGGCGCGAGGACATTCCGCTGTTGCTGGACTATTTCATGAATCATTCGGCGGATGTGGCGGGTTTGCCGGCGCGCAAGATCGCGCCCGATGCGCTGGCCTGGCTGCAGGCCTATGACTGGCCCGGCAACATCCGCCAGCTGCGCAATGTGGTGGACTGGCTGCTGATCATGGCGCCGGGCGAACCGGGCGAACCGATCCGTGCCGACATGCTGCCGCCCGACATCGGCTCCATCGCGCCATCGCCACTGCGCGGCGGCGAGGGGCTGGAGATGATGTCGCTGCCCTTGCGCGAGGCGCGCGAGGTGTTCGAGCGGCGCTACCTGGATGCCCAGGTCAGCCGCTTCGGCGGGAATATCTCCAAGACCGCCGCCTTCATAGGCATGGAACGCTCGGCCCTCCATCGCAAGTTGCGGGCGCTGGGCATTACGTCCAGCGACCGGGCCGACAAGGCCGAAATCTGACGGCAGTCAGCGAAAGAGCAATCCGATGCCGCGTATCGCCTATGTGAACGGGCGCTATCTGCCCTATGCCTCGGCCGCGGTTCATATCGACGACCGCGGCTATCAGTTCGCCGATGGTGTCTATGAAGTGATCCATGTGCGCGACCGCCGTCTGGTGGATGCCGAGCCGCATTTCGATCGTTTCGATTATTCGCTGAACGAACTCAGGATCAGCCCGCCAATGGGCCGCGCAGCCCTTCGCCTGGTGCTGGGCGAACTTCTGGCGCGCAACGAGGTCGAGAACGGCCTGATCTATTTCCAGGCGACCCGCGGCGTCGCGCCCCGTGATCACAAATTCCCGGCCAAATCACGCACCAGCCTGGTGGCAACGGCAAAGCGGCTGCGTGCCGCACCTGCCGCGGCACAAAGCCAGGGTGTCTCGGTGATCAGCATTCCCGATATCCGCTGGCAGCGCTGCGATATCAAATCGCTTTCGCTGCTGCCGAACATCCTTGGCAAGCAGCATGCGGTGGAGCAGGGCGCCTACGAGGCCTGGCAGGTCGATGCCAACGGCCTTGTTACCGAAGGCACATCCACCAATGCCTGGATCGTGACCGCCGGCAGCCGGCTGGTCACCCGTCCGCTCGGCCATGCGATCCTCGCCGGCATCGTGCGCCGATCGGTGGTGGGATTGATCGAGGGAATGAAGGTGACTTTCGAGCAGCGGCCCTTCAGCCTGGCCGAGGCGCAAGACGCGAGCGAGGCCTTCCTTACCAGCAGCAGTGGATTCCTGCTTCCCGTTACCCGGCTGGATGGCCAGCCCGTGGGCGATGGCAAGGTCGGGCCCGTGACCGGCGAACTGCGCCGGCGCATGGAGAGCTATGTCAGCGGGGGCCAGGCGTGACGACAACGCCGCGTGCGATCCTGTTCGACTGGGACAATACGCTGGTCGACAACTGGCATGTCATCGCTGAATCCATGAATGCGGTGTTCGACGCCTTCGACATGCCGCGATGGAGCCTGGCCGAAACCAAGGCTCGTACGCGCGCCTCGCTGCGCGACAGTTTCCCGCGCATGTTTGGGGACCGCGCCAAGGAAGCCGGCCGCATCTTCTCCGACCACTTCGCTTCGCGCCATTTGGCGGAGCTGCGCGAAATGCCGGGGGCGGGCGATTTGCTGAAGCGCCTCAAGGCCAGCGGACTTTATCTTGGCATCGTCAGCAACAAGCGCGGCCGCTTCCTGCGACTGGAAGCCGATCATCTGGGCTGGACCGGCCATTTCAACAAGCTGATCGGCGCGGCCGACGCGCCCCAGGACAAGCCGGCCATCGCGCCGGTGGAACTGGCGCTGGCCGG
>DASXQK010000141.1:0-3753 GCA_036493015.1 Dongiaceae bacterium
CAAGGTCGGCCTCTCGCCCTCGCCCTGTCTGCGGCGCACCAAGCAACTCGAGGCCAGCGGGCTCATCCGCGGCTATGTCGCCCTGTTGAACCGCAAGATGCTGGGGTTTGGCGTCGAGGCATTCGTGCAGGTCAGCCTTGATCGCCATCAGGACCGTCTCGACCGTGCCTTTCGCGAGGCGATCCTGGCGCGCGAGGAGATCGTCGGCTGCTACGTGATGACCGGCGAGATGGATTACCTGCTTCATGTCCTCGTGCGCGATCTCGAAGCCTATGGGCAATTCACCATGGGCGTGCTGCTGAAGATGCCGGGCGTCAAGGATGTGAAGTCGAGCCTGGCGCTGGAGGTGGTGAAGGATTCAACCGCCCTGCCGCTCGAACGCGCCGAGGAACGCAGGACTACGAAGCGCTAGCGATAAAGTCGTGGATGCCCGCTTTCGCGGGCATGACGAACGAGTGTGACGCTCAAATCTCGCCCCACTCCCGATCGTCATGCCTGGCCGAAGGCCGAGCATCCACGTCTTTCTTCTAAACTACTGCACCACGATCTTGCCGGTCATGTGGGGATGGAGGGTGCAGTGATAGAGATAGGTTCCCGGCTTGGTGAAGGTGAACGAGAACTTGTCGTCCGTATCCAGCCCCGCCGATTTGAACATCACCGGATCGCCGTCATCGGCCGCGACGGAATGAATGTCGCTGTCGTTATTGGTCCAGGTGATGCTGCTGCCCACGGCAATGGTCAGCGTGGCCGGCGCGAACTGGTAGTTGTCGATTGTGACGCCCGGCATCTCGGCCGCCGCCGCATCGCGATGGCTGAGATTGCCGAAGACCAGGAAGACATTGGCGGCCAGGATCGCGACCGCCGCCGTCAGCACCAAAGGCGATAGAAGAAAACGAAGGCGCTTCATATTGAGTTACCTCTGCCGATTTGCAGATGTCGATTGGGCGGGGCTCAGGCCGAGAGTGTCGCGTCGGTCAGCGCCAGCGGCTGCTGGCCTTCGACATAGGCGACCTCGCGCACGCCGAGCACGGTGCGCAGCTTGTCGGCCGGCAGCTTCAGCGGACCGGGTGAAGCTGCTGCACCCGGTGCCGGCTGCGGATAGGCCGTCGACATCGCCGTGTGGAAAGCGACATTGCCCTCGACCTTCTGCAGTACCTGGTGGATATGGCCGTTCAGCACGGTCACCGAGCCGAACCGGCCGAGATAACTGAGAGCCTCGGCGCTGTCCTGCGTGCCCCAGCCCCAGTCCGGATAGACGGCCCAGAGCGGAATATGGGCAAACACGACGATGGGCGTGCTGGCCGACAGGCCGCTGACATCGTCCTTGAGCCAGGCGAGCTGGTCGCTGCCGAGCGAGCTGAGCGCGCCCGCCTTGAAGCCGACCACATTCACCAGGGCGATGAAGTGCACGCCCTGGGCATCGAAGCTGTACCAGCCATCGCCTTTGGTGCCGGCGCCGTGGCGCTGCTTGTAAGCCACGCCGTCATCGAGCCAGTCATGCTCGCCCGGCACATAGTGAACATCGCTGCCGACGCCCTTGATGATCTGCTGGGCGGCGTCGAACTGACCGGGCTTCGACAGATGCGTGATGTCGCCGGTGTGCAGCACGAAGGAGGGCGAGGGCTTGGCAGCGCGGATGCGCGCGACCGCTTCCGTCATCGTGTTCTCCGGGTGCGGATTCGCATCCTTGTTGAAGCCGATGTGGGTATCGCTGATCTGCGCAAAGGTCAGCGAGCCACCGGCGGCATCCGCATCGCCGATCAAAAGCGAGCGCGGCACGCCGCCGCTCACGGTCCACAGCACGCCGGCGCCGGCCCAGGCCATGCAGCTCAGCACGCGGCGGCGGTTGATGCCGGTCTCAGGAATTAACAGCTTGGTCATTGTCGTTCTCCCATTGGGGGTGACGATCCGAAGACCGGTCGCCGGTGCGGTTTATTCCCGAAAATTTTCGCGCGCTGGAATTTCCACACGCGAAATCGACTTGACGCTTGCGGGGCGGCGGTGCTTCGTCATGCCCGATCGCAACCTGCGGGACTGAGAAGTCGGGGGGCTTTTCCGCTACCGGAATATTTCCGGGAATAAAACGCGCTGCCGCCCGGTCTTGTGTCTGAGGTGGGTATGCAGCGCAGGAACGGCGTCCGTGACGGAACGACAGCGGCTCGGCGATTTCGAGCGGGCGGTCCTGCCCCATATGAATGCTGCCTACAATCTGGCGCGCTGGCTGACCCGCAACGATGCCGATGCCGAGGATGTGGTGCAGGAGGCCTGCCTGCGCGCTTTTCGCTACTACGCGGGCTTCACCGGCGAGAGTCCAAAAGCGTGGCTGCTCACCATTCTGCGCAATACCTGCTTCAGTTGGCTGGCGAAGAACCGGCCGGCGGATCTGGCGCCCTTGGACGACGTGGTCAGCGACTCCGTGGCGCTGGCAGACGAGGGTGGCCCGCAAACGCCGGAGCGGGAATTCCTGGCCGCCGACGATCGCGGGCGCCTCGACCGTCTGATCGCCAGCTTGCCGGCGGAGTTTCGCGAGGTCATCGTGCTGCGCGAACAGGAGGAGTTGTCCTATCGCGAGATTTCGGAGATTACCGCCGTACCGATGGGAACGGTGATGTCGCGCCTGGCTCGCGCCCGCGCGCGTCTGCGCGAGGGCTGGGAGCGCCAGCACGCCCCCAAAGCCGGCGCCGGGATGCGGGGTAGCCATGGATCATAAGCAGGTCCCAAGCCTCGCCGGCGCCTGGCTTGACGGCGAATTGCCTGCGGATAGCCGAATCGAGATGGAAGCCCATCTCGCCGGCTGCGCCGATTGCCGAGAGCGGATCGATGCCGAGCGCGCTTTCCTCGCCCGTCTCAAATCGACGGCGACATATCACCCGGCGCCGGGCGGCCTTGCCGCGCGCCTGTCGCAGGCGCTGCGTGCCGAAGAAACGAAGAATGTGGTGCCGCTGAAGCACCGGTCGCGGCCGGGGATTTCGTGGCGAGGGACGGCGCTGGCGGCGTCTTTCGTACTCGCCGTGCTGCTGAGCGGGGGCATCGGCTATATGGGATCGCTGCCGGCGAGCGGCGATCTGATCACCCAGCAGATCGTCGATAGCCATGTGCGTTCGCTGCTGGCCAACCACCTGACCGATGTCACCTCCACCGACCAGCATACGGTCAAGCCCTGGTTCAACGGCCATCTCGATACCGCCCCGCCGGTGAAGAATTTCGCCGGCGAGGGCTTTCCGCTGATCGGCGGGCGGCTCGACTACATCGACCACCGGCCGGTGGCGGCGATGGTCTATCGCCATGGCCTGCATCCCATCAATCTGTTCGTCTGGGCCGATCCGGCGAAGACGGCGGGCCAGCCAAGCGTAACGGAGCGCCAAGGCTACAACATCCGCCACTGGGTTCAGGGCGATCTGACCTATTGGCTGATTTCCGATGTCGAAGCCGACCAGCTTGCCGCCCTCGAAGCGCTGCTGCGTAAAGGCGAATAGGGTCAGGCCACCGGGCTGCCGAGCACGGCGCGCAGCCCGTTCAGCAGGATCTGCACCCCCAGGCAAAGCAGGATGAAGGCCGAGAGCCGCAGCAGCACGTTGATCCCGCTGGGGCCGAGGCGATTGAGGATCTGGTCGGCATAGCGGTAGCTGAGATAGATCGACCAGCACACCAGCGCCACGGCAACCAGGCCGCCGCCCGCCTCCAGCAGAAGCGCACGGCTGTTGCTGAGCGCATTGGGGGCACTGCTGCCGACGGTCAGCATGATCGCGATCG
>DASXQK010000142.1:0-2885 GCA_036493015.1 Dongiaceae bacterium
ATCGATCTGCCTCTCGCGATTTCCCCCGGCCGCTTCGCCCTCGCGCAGCAGCCGGCGATAGGTTTGCGCGAGCTCGGGATTGCGAAACAGGCTGAATGGCTTGGGCAGGCCGTCCGCCAGATAGAGCTCGGCCGAACTTACCCACTCGTCTTCGAACATTTCGCGCACGGCATCGATCTGCTCGACGATGCGCGGCACCAGCGGATAGCCATTTTCGGCATAGCCGATGGCATAGGACATGACATCGGAAAGGCTCATGGTGCCGTAATCGCGCAGCAGCAGCAGCCAGGCATCGAAGGCGCCCGGCACGCAAGTGGCCAGAAGACCGCTGCCCGGCATCACCTCGAGACCATGATCGCGATAATGCTCGATGGTGGCCCCGGCGGGCGCCGGGCCCTGGCCGCAGATTGCCTGTGGCTTGTCGCTGTCGGCCGTCACCAGCAGGATCGGCACCTCGCCGCCGGGCCCGTTCAAATGGGGTTCGACGATCTGCAGCACAAAGCCGGCCGCCACCGCCGCATCGAAGGCATTGCCGCCGCGCTCCAGCACCGCCATGCCGGCGCCGCTGGCCAGCCAATGGGTCGAGGCGACGCAGCCGAAGCTGCCGAGAATCTCCGGCCGGGTGGTGAACATGGAATTTCCTGCAAACGCGGCGAGGGGATGACGCGACTATAGCGGCGGCGGCTTGGCGCCAGCAAGGCAAGCTCGCAACGCAGACCTGTGAGACTTCGTCTGCTCGTTTGGCTAGACTGCGCGCCTTCGAATCCGGGGGCGGCGTGGCCATGGTGAAGGCATCGGCAGGCTTGGTACGTCCGGCATGGCTGGCGCCGCTTTGCCTGCTGCTGCTGGCTGCCTGCACGACGACGGATGAGGCGCCGGCGCCAACGCCAGCACCGCCGCAGGAATGCCCGGAGGACCTCGCCTATCTGCAACCCAGCCTCGTGACGCCCTATGACAAGCTCGACTCCTTCATGGGGCCGGGTGTGCTCGAAAGCACGTTGCACAAGCCGATCGACGAATCCGTCGAACATGGCGGCGGCATCGACCGCTCCATCCAGTCGGTCAGCGAGCAGGTACAGGAGTTGAAGAACGAACTGACCAATGCCGATCAGATTCGCGCCGACGACAAGAAAGCCGGTCAGTCGGATGAGTGGATCGACACATATCTGTCGGCGGTCAAAGACGGCGTTACCCTGAATCAGGGCTTTCTCGATGCCGTGACATGCCGCAAGGCTCGGCTGGAACAAACGGAGTCCGTTCCGGCAAGCTGACCGAAATTTAGGCAAATCCTCGGCCGGCAATGGACCAAACCATGTCGGAATCATGAAAATTGTTGCACCGCAGCAACAGCGGGCTGCGACAAATTATCCATCTCAACGAAAACGATGATTCCCGCTTGAAGCCTTGCGGGGCCACCCCGATATTGTGCACTGCGTTATCGCGGTTCTCCGCGCTACGCGGCGCCCATTGGGCGTTTCCTCCCAGAACTTCAGGCCGTCCTTCGGGACGGCCTTTTTTTCTGTGGGGAACGCGGCGGTTCAGCCTTTGGGCAGGGCGCTGTCACCAGTACCCAAGGCTCGCTGCATCACCACGGTATCGACCCAGCGGCCGAATTTGAATCCGATCGATTGCAGGGTGCCGATCTGGCGAAAGCCCAGCGCCGCATGCAGGCCGATGGAAGCGGCGTTGCCGGAATCGCCGATGATGGCCAGCATCTGCAGGCGGCCAAGTGCTTCGGCACGCGCAACAACCTCGCTCAACAGCCGCCGGCCGATGCCGCGGCCATGGGTGCCGGGCGCCACATAGACGGAATCTTCCACCGTGAAGCGATAGCCCGAACGCGGCCGATAGGGACCGGCATAGGCGAAGCCCAGCACCTCGCCGCCATCATGGGCGACAAGATAAGGCAGGCCCAGCGCCTGTACGGACAGGCGGCGGCGATCCATCTCGTCGATCTCCGGCGGCACCTCTTCGAAGCTGGCCAGACCGTGCAGCACCCAATGGGCGTAGATGCGATGAATGGCAGAAAGATGAGCCGGCGTGGCGTCGGCGACCGTCGTGCTCATTCCGCCGCGGCAGCGCCGAGGCCGCCGGCGATATCGCCCAGTGCCCGCGCCAGCCGGCCCATGTCGCCGGCGAGGCGCGCGAGGCCGGGCGCGCGGGTGAGGCTCGCCTCATCCATATAGAGCGCGCGGTTGATCTCGATCTGCAGCGCGTGGACCTTGTCCTCCGGCCGGCCATAGAACTGGGTCACATAGCCGCCGGAATAAGGATTGTTGCGGGCAACGCCATAGCCCATCTGGCGCAGCGTCGTTTCCACCCGTTCGGTCAGCGCCGGCGCGCAAGCGGTGCCGCGGCAGTCGCCCAGCACCATGTCGACACGGCCGCGTCCGGCATCGCGCTCCATCGGACCGCCGACCGAGGGCATCGAGTGGCAATCGATCAGCACGCAAAGGCCGAAGCGCCGCTTCGTCTCGCCGATCAGTTCGCTCAGCATGGCATGATAGGGCCGATAGTAACGCTCGATGCGCCGCAGCGCTTCGGACACCGGCAGCTTGCGGCCATAAATTTCCTCACCCGAGGCGATGACGCGCGCGATCATGCCGAGCCCGGCGGCGACCCGCGGGGAATCCGTATTCGCCTCCGGCGGCAACTCGTCCTCGAACATCTGGGGATCGAGCTCGAGCGCCTCGCGGTTGGGATCGACGAAGGCGCGAGGAAAGAGAGCCGACAGCAGGGGTGCTCCGGCCGCCGGCGCCCCGGCAAAAAGCTCGTCCACGAAGGCATCTTCGGAGCGGCGCAGGCTGAGCGGATCCAGCCTGGCGGCGGCAAGGAACTCGGCCGGGTAATCGAGGCCGCTATGAGGCGAGGAAAAGACGAGGGGA
>DASXQK010000143.1:0-2034 GCA_036493015.1 Dongiaceae bacterium
CGCTCGAAAGCCGGACCGCTCTGCAAGGAACCATGCGCCCGCACGCATTGCCCATGTCCAATCCTGTTGGCATCGCGAGATCGTCGATCGGTCCCGCAAAGCATTCCTGAAAGAAATGAAAGCAAACGGATTCTCAGGGAAGCACATCGATCTTTTCGAAGTACCCGGTGCATTCGAGATACCGCTGCAAGCCAAGCTGCTCGCCGCCAGCGGCCGCTACACCGCCATCGTCGCCAGCGGCCTGGTTGTCGATGGCGGCATCTACCGCCATGAATTCGTCGCCGAGGCGGTCATCGACGCCCTGATGAAGGTACAGCTCGATACCGATGTGCCAATTATCTCTGCCGTACTCACGCCCCAGAATTTCCACGAGCACGAGGCGCACCGCTCGTTCTTCTGCGACCACTTCCTGGTCAAAGGCAAAGAGGCGGCCGCCGCCTGCCTGGCGACCCTGGCAAACCTCGTCCGATTGAAAGCGCTTTCGGCATAGGCGGTAAGCCGCTCTGCAGTCCCGGCGTTCCTGCTTGGGATTCTGCTGAGCGAGCCCCTATGCTTCAGCTTGGCCAGGTTAGCCATGAAGCAAGGATGCCATGACGGTCGTTCTGGATCGGCTGAGCGATATCAATCTTGAGACCTATCGCCGTGTCGCCTGGCGGGGCGAAGGCGTGCGCCTTTCCCCAAAAGCGCTCAGAACCATTGCCGACTGCCGGACCTCATTCCTGCAGCTGATCGACAACGATCCCGATCTGGTCATCTATGGCGTGACCACGGCGATGGGTGAGCGGGCAAGCCACCGCCTCTCCCAGGCCGAACGCCAGCGCCATGCGCGACTCAAGCCGCTTGCCGCCGCCACGTCCTTCGGCGATCCGCTGCCCGAGCGCGTGGTGCGCGGCATCGTCCTGGCGCGGCTGGCCAATTTCATCGAAGGCAATGCCGCGACCAGCCCGCGCATCGCCGAGGCCGTGGCGGCCATGCTGGGTTCCAGCCCCCTGCCCGCTGTACCGGGCGCAGGCCAGGGCGGTGCCGGCGAGATCCTCGCCCTCTATCCGCTCTTTGCCGATCTCTCGGCTGGCTTCGATCTCGAGGTGAAGGAGCGTGGCTCGCTGATCAATGGTTCGCCTTGTGCGGCGGCGCTCGCCGCCGATGCGGCACTGGCGGCGCGCCGGCGGCTGGCACTGGCGCATAAGACCTTCGCGCTTTCGATCGAGGCCTTTCGGGCGCCGCTGGAGCATTACGATGCGGCGCTCGATTCCCTGTGGAACGACGAGCATGAGGCCGAGGCGCTGCAGGGCCTGCGCCACTATCTCGAAGGGGCTTGTGACGGCCGGCGCAACTACCAGGCGCCGGTCAGCTATCGCATCCTGCCCCGCGTGCTGGGCCATGCGCATCGGGCGACGGCCCAAGCTGAGAGGGCGGCGACCCACTCGTTGGCTTCCGTCTCCGACAATCCTGTCTATATCCCGCCGGATGCAACGCATCCCTGGGGCCACTGCCTTTCCACCGGCGGCTACCACAATGCCATGGCAAGCCCGGCACTCGACGATCTGGCAGCGATTTGGGCCGATCTCTGCCTGCTCTGCGACCGGCATGCCTCCAAGCTTTTGATCGGCCGCGTATCGCATCTGCCCGATCTGCTGCTGGTGGATCGCGATCCGAGTGATGCCGATGGCCATGGCAATATCGGCTATGTGCCCATGGCGGTGACCGGATATCTGGAACAGGCCAAGGCTGCGGCCCAGCGCACCTTCATTCCCGGCAGCGAATCCGCAGGCGCCGGCCAGGACGATGTGGCATCGCCGGTATTCCTGGCTTTCGCCAAGGAAGCCCAGGCCGGCCGTTGCCTCGACGCGGCCCTTGCCATGCTGGCCGTTATGGCCGCCCAGGCATTGCATGTGACAGAGCGACAGCCGCCGCCGGCCTTGCGCGGTTTCGTCGGCGGTCTTCGCGCTATCGTGCCGGCCGTTGAAGCCGATCGCCAGCTGGGGCCGGAGCTGGGCCGCCTGGCGGAAGATTTCAGCCGCCAGGTCTTCGCCT
>DASXQK010000144.1:0-13440 GCA_036493015.1 Dongiaceae bacterium
CCCAGGCAGGCCATTGATTCGCCATGAGGATTTAGGGTTGACTTGATCCGCGTCGCAAAGTCATTCTGCGCCGCAGTAACGCCGAAGCGAGGCGGATTTTGCATATCGCCCGCTATCGATTCTGTCGGGGGACAGCAGCGCCAGTGACTGAGTTCAGCTTGTTCATTTCTCGTTAACCCGGGAGAGACCGGTTGCAGAAGAATTCCCGGGTTGCCGTCGCCGAACGCGCCTCCGCCCGTTACATGATCAGCCTCGCTTTCGCCCTCACCTTCGCGGCCTTCATTGCCTCGATCGGATCGAATACGACACTGATCCGCTCTCACCTCTCTCTCGCCAACGAGATCCCCGCCGCCGGCGATTTCGATCAGGATCTGGCGCAGAAATACTTCCTGCTGCCCACAACCGAAGCCGATAGCGATGCTACCGCGCCCGCCCCGGCGGCCGACGAGCTGGAGGTTGGCGCGGCCACAAGCGACGTCACGGCCAGCAGCCCCATCGAACAGATCATCCAGGTGCAGAAGGGCGACACGCTGATGTCGGTTCTGGCCGACGCCGGCATCAAGCTCGATGAAGCCCATGCGGCGATCGTGGCCCTTAGCGATGTGTTCTCGCCCAAGCAATTGATGCCGGGACAGCCGATCAAACTCACTTTGGCGCCGAGCGATCAGAACGACGATGACGGCGACGGATCGGTCCCGCCGCAACTGCAGCTCGTCTCACTCAGCCTGCAGCCCTCGGTCGCCAAAAACGTCGAACTGACGCGCGGCCTCGATGGCGCATTCACGGCGCAGTCGACTGATGTGCCGCTGCATCGCCAGACGACGGCCATTGCCGGCCATATTCAGTCGAGCCTGTTTGAGGCCGGCCAATCCGATGGCGTGCCAATCGAGGTCATGAGCGAGATCATTCATGCCTTCAGCTATGACGTCGATTTCCAGCGCGATATCCAGCCCGGCGACGCGTATGAGATTCTCTACGATCGCTATGAAGACGCGGACGGCAATCTCGCCAAGACCGGCAACATTCTCTATGCCTCGCTGACGCTCAGCGGCAAGAAGCTGGCCCTCTATCGCTTCACGACGGCCGATGGCCGCTCTGACTGGTTCAACCCCAAGGGCAATTCGGTTCGCAAGGCTTTGCTGCGCACGCCTATCGACGGCGCCAAGATCACCTCGGGCTTCGGCATGCGCATACACCCGATCCTGGGCTACAGCCTGATGCACAAGGGTGTGGATTTCGGTGCGCCCATCGGCACGCCCATCTATGCCGCGGGCGATGGCGTGATCCAGATAATCGGCCCCGTCTCAGGCTACGGCAATTACATCCGCCTCAAGCACACAGCCGCTTACGGCACCGCCTATGGCCATATCAGCCGCTTCGCCGCGGGCCTTCGTGTCGGAAGCCGCGTGCATCAGGGGCAAGTGATCGCCTATGTCGGCATGACGGGCCGGGCTACCGGCCCGCACCTTCATTTTGAAGTCATCAAAGACGGCAAGCAGATCAACCCGCAGAGCATCAAGCTGCCCTCGGGTGAAAAGCTCCAGGGCAAGGAACTCAAGTCCTTCATGGCCCTTGTCGCCAACATCAACCGTCAGCTTCAGGAACAGACGCAATCACGCGCGGTCGCTACTGCGCACTAACTATTCTGTTCGAAGAAACGCCCGGGCCCTCAAAGGCTCGGGCGTTTTCGCTTATCAGGCGGCTTCGGCGGCGAATGTCTCGCCATTGATGGCGAGCTTGCCGTCCTTGACCCCGACCCGGATCTTCGCGCCGGGCGCAAGCCGCCCTTCCAGGATCATGCCCGCGAGCGGATTCTGCAGCTCGCGCTGGATCACCCGCTTCAGCGGCCGCGCGCCATAAACCGGATCGTAGCCGGCATTGGCGAGCCAGGTCTTCGCCTTGTCGTCCAGCTCCAGCGTCATCTTTCGGTCGGCCAGAAGCTGCTCGAGGCGCTTCAGCTGGATCTCAACGATGCCCGTCATCTGGATGCGCGTCAGGCGATGGAACAGCAGGATGTCGTCGATCCGGTTCAGGAATTCCGGCCGGAACGCCGCCCGCACCACTTCCATCACCTGTTCGCGCACCTTGTCGCTGTCCTCGCCCTCTGTCTGGCGCGCAAGCACATCGCTGCCCAGGTTGGAGGTCAGGATGATCAGCGTGTTGCGAAAATCCACGGTGCGGCCCTGGCCATCGGTCAGGCGGCCGTCATCGAGCACTTGCAGCAGCACATTGAACACGTCCGGATGTGCCTTTTCGACCTCGTCGAACAGGATCACCTGATAGGGCCGCCGGCGAACGACTTCGGTCAGCGAGCCGCCTTCCTCATAACCGACATAGCCGGGCGGTGCACCGATCATGCGCGAGACCGAATGCTTCTCCATGTATTCCGACATGTCGATGCGGGTCAGCGCCGAATCGTCGTCGAACAGGAACGAGGCGAGCGCCTTGGCGAGCTCGGTCTTGCCCACGCCGGTCGGACCCAGAAACAGGAACGAGCCCATCGGCCGGTTGGGATCCTGCAAACCGGCCCGCGCGCGGCGGACGGCGTTGGAGATGGTGACGATCGCTTCGTCCTGGCCGACCACGCGCCGGCGCAGTGCATCTTCCATATGCAGCAATTTTTCCCGCTCACCTTCCAGCATCCGGTCCACCTGGATGCCCGTCCAGCGCGAGACGACCCCCGCTATCTCGTTCTCGCCGACCACCTCGTTCAGCATGCGATGCTGCTCGCCGGCTTCGGCTTTTTCGATCTTCTTGTTGAGCTCGGGGATGACGCCATAGAGCAGCTCGCCCGCGCGCTGCAGATCGCCTTTGCGCTGGGCCTGCTCCAGTTCCGTCCTGGCCTTCTCCAGCTGCTCCTTGAGCTTCTGCTCACCGACCAGCATCTGCTTCTCGGCCTGCCAATCCGCCGTCATGTCGGCGGACTGCTTTTCAAGTTGCCTGACATCGCCTTCGAGAATCTTCAGCCGCTCGGCTGACGCTTTGTCGGTTTCCTTCTTCAATGCCTCGCGCTCGATCTTCAGCTGGATAAGACGCCGATCGATCTCGTCGATCGCCTCGGGCTTGGAATCGATCTCCATGCGCAGGCGGCTCGCCGCCTCGTCGATCAGGTCGATCGCTTTGTCGGGCAGAAAGCGGTCGGTGATGTAGCGGTTCGACAGTGTCGCCGCCGCCACGATCGCCGCATCGGAAATCCGCACGCCGTGATGCAGCTCGTACTTCTCCTTCAGGCCGCGCAGGATCGAGATCGTCTCCGGCACACCCGGCTCGGCTACGAAGACCGGCTGGAAGCGCCGCGCGAGCGCCGCATCCTTTTCGATATGCTTGCGGTATTCGTCGAGGGTCGTGGCGCCCACGCAATGCAACTCGCCCCGCGCGAGCGCGGGCTTCAGCATGTTGGAGGCGTCCATCGACCCCTCCGCCTTGCCGGCGCCCATCAGCGTATGTAGTTCGTCGATGAACAGGATGATGTCGCCTTCCGTCGTGGCGACCTCCTGGAGCACGGCCTTCAGCCGCTCCTCGAATTCGCCGCGGAACTTGGCGCCGGCGATGAGGGCGCCGAGGTCGAGCGACATCAGTTTCTTGTCGCGCAGGCCTTCCGGCACATCGCCGTTAACGATACGGGTCGCAAGCCCCTCGACGATAGCGGTCTTGCCGACGCCGGGCTCGCCGATCAGCACGGGGTTGTTCTTGGTCCGGCGGGAAAGCACCTGGATGGTGCGGCGGATTTCCTCGTCACGGCCGATGACCGGATCCAACTTGCCCTCGCGGGCCGCCGCGGTCAGGTCGCGGGCATATTTCTTCAGCGCGTCATAACTGGATTCCGCACTGGCCGTATCGGCCTTGCGACCTTTGCGGATCTGTTCGATCGCGGCGTTCAACGCCTGGGGCGTCGCCCCGGCATTGGCCAGTGCGACAGCCGCCGGCGTGCCTTTGGCAAGTGCGAGGGCCAGCAACAGCCGCTCGGCCGTCACATAACTATCGCCAGCCTTCTCCGCGATCTCTTCGGCGCTCGCAAAGACGCGGGCCAACTCCGGCGACAAATAAACCTGTCCCGCACCGCTGCCTTCGACCTTCGGCATCTTGGCGAGGTCGCGCTCGACGGCCGATAGCGCGCGAACCGGATCGCCGCCGGATGCGCGAATCAGATTGGCCGCCAGGCCCTCGCGGTCGTCCAGAAGCACCTTCAGCAGATGTTCCGGGGTAAAGCGCTGATTGTTGCTGCGCAGGGCCAGGCCCTGGGCGGACTGGATGAATCCTTGCGAACGCTCGGTGTATTTCTCGAAATTCATACTGTGCCCTCTCTCGTCCGCGCCTCATAAGCGGGCACGCGGTCGACGATGCGTCTCGAATCACCTACGGCAAATATGGGTATTGGCCGGCCTGACTCAAGAGGGCCCAACCCGGAAATCGGGGGCCTGAAACGAGGGTAAACGGGAGAGAATGCCGGGCGCCAAGGCCCGGCCCATAAACCGAATTAGCGGTTAGTTTTCCGTGTCGTCGCCAGGCTCATCCGCCGGAACGGCACGCGGGGTTTCATAGCCGTTGGTGCTATTGCCGGACTGATCATTGCCGCCCTGGCCGTTCACCGCCTGGGCATTGCTGGCTTGGCCATTACCGGCCTGGCCGTTGCCGCCCTGCACATTGCCGCCTTGTTCGTTGCCCCCCTGGCTGTTGCCATATTGGCCGTTTTGCTGGCCATCCTGGCCGGGCTGGCCGTCATTGCGCATCGGCGGGCGGGGCCGGTTTCCATCGGCATTGATGGTCCGGTAATAGTGCTCGGCATGCTGGAGGTAGTTCTCCATGGCGATCCGGTCGCCAGCCAAACTGGCATCGCGCGCCAGCGCCAGATACTTCTCCATGACCTGATAGGTGTTCCCGCGAACTCTCACATCCTGGCCAGAACCGTCGAAGTTCTGCGGCCGGGGGTTATGAGGATTATGGGGACCACCATGTGGCTTACGAGGGCCACGCCCGCGCGACCGGCGGGGATTCGAACCTTGTCTCATGCTCGCTCACATTGCTCTTATCGGGATCCCCGTTTTCCGAACCTTCCATGCGTTCCCGGATGGGGTCGCACAATCAATGGACCGGAAGTTTTATGAGGGGGTTGACCAGCTCGCCTCTCGACCAAGGGCCGAGGCGGCGTGTTCCGTCACAATCAACCTAGTGGGTCACCGGCCGATTTCCAACTGTTTTTTGGGGGCTTTGGGGGTACCCGGCCAAGATATCCACCATTCAGCCCGCCGGTTGTTCCAAAATCAGGCAGCGCATCGTGCCGGCAAGGTCGGCGCGCGAACCCGAAGGGACCAGGCCGCCGGCGGCCAGTATGGCGGTCGCGGCTGGCGCCTGCCCGGCGCCAATTTCCACAATGGCCGAGCCGCCAGGCAGCAGGAGCCGCGGCAGTTCGTCGCTGAGGCGGCGATAGGCATCGAGCCCGTCCGGTCCTCCCGCCAAAGCCAGCAAGGGATCGAACCGGGCGACTTCAGGCGCCAGACTGGCAATATCGCCCTCAGGGATATAGGGCGGGTTGCAGAGAACGAGGTCGAAGTGCTCTGGCAGATCGGTGCCCCAATCACCCTGGCGAAACCGCACCCGCCCGGCGAGGCCAAGGGACCTGGCATTGGTCTCGGCGATTGCTATGGCGCCTTGACTGAGGTCAATGCCCAAGCCCCTCGCATTCGGCACCTCGTTGAGGAAGGCCAGCAGCAGGCAGCCGCTGCCCGTTCCCAAATCCAGTACCGATAGCGTCCGGTTGCGACCGGCAAGCGCCAATGCTGCCTCGATCAGCGTCTCGCTATCCGGCCGCGGGTCGAGGGTATCGGGGCCAAGGGCAAAGCGCAGGCTCCAGAATTCCCGCCAGCCAAGGATGCGCGACAGCGGTTCGCGCGCCGCGCGCCGGCGCAGGAGTTCGGCGAGCCTGTCGGCCTGATGCTCATTCAATTCGCGTTCGGGATGCGCGACGATCGAGGCTGCTTCCCATCCCGTCGCTTCGGCCAGCAACAGGCGGGCCTCGCGCCGGGCCTCCTCGATGCCGGCGGCGGCCAGCCGCTTTACCGTCTCGTCGATGGCGGCCGCTACGCTCAATCGGCCTCGGCCAGCTTTGTCGCCTGGTCCTCGGCGGTCAGGGCATCGATGATCTCGTCCAGCGCTTCGCCGGACATGACCTTGTCGATCTTGTAGAGCGTCAGGTTGATGCGGTGATCGGTGACGCGGCCCTGGGGGAAATTATAAGTGCGGATACGCTCCGAGCGATCGCCGCTGCCCACCTGGCTTTTGCGGTTAGCCGCGCGCTCGGCATTTTGGCGGTCGCGCTCCTGTTCATAGAGACGCGCGCGCAACACCTTCAGTGCCTTGGCCCTGTTCTTGTGCTGGGATTTCTCGTCCTGCTGCTGAACCACAAGGCCGGTCGGCAGATGGGTGATGCGCACGGCGCTATCGGTCGTATTCACCGATTGCCCGCCGGGCCCGCTGGAGCGAAAGACGTCGATACGCAGATCCTTGTCCTCGATGTGGATATCGACTTCCTCGGCCTCGGGGAGGACCGCCACGGTCGCTGCCGAAGTGTGGATGCGCCCGCTCGCCTCGGTTTCCGGCACGCGCTGCACGCGATGGGCACCGGATTCGAATTTCAGCCTCGCGAAAACGCCGCGCCCGGTGATCTCCATGCTCGCCTCGCGATAGCCGCCGAGGCCGGTTTCACTGATTCCCAGCAGATCGACCCGCCAGCCATGCAGCTCGGCATAGCGCGTATACATGCGAAAGAGTGCGGTCGCGAACAATGCGGCTTCCTCGCCGCCGGTGCCGGCACGCACTTCCAGGATGGCGTTGCGCTCATCGGCTTCATCCTTGGGCAGCAGGGCAATCTTCACCTGCTGGTCGAGCTCGGCCAGGCGGGGTTTGAGCTCGCGCAGCTCCGTCTCGGCCATGGATTTCATCTCGGGATCGCTCGCCGGATCGCCCGCGAGTGCCGCGAGATCGGCCTGCTCCTTCTGCGCGGCCTGAAGGGCCAGGATGCGCTCCACCATCGGCGACAGCTCGGCATATTCGCGCGACATGCGGGCGAACGCCTGGGCATCCATGGGGCCCTCGCGCGCCATCAGCGTCGACAGCTCCTCATGGCGCTTCACCACCTGCACCAGTTTATGCTCCAGGCTCATCGGCCTTTTCCTTCATCGTCATCGGCCGGCAGGTCGAACAGCCGGGCGAGTAATTTTTCCGCCGCCGCCCGCTGCTCCGGCGCGCGCGGCGCCAGGTCGCGCAGCAGCGAAGAGGGGCCATGCAGCAGCCGGTTGACCAGTATCCGTGTCGCCGCATCCGCATCCGCCGGCCGCTCGGCCAGCACTTCCCGGCGCAGCGCCTCGAAGCGCTGGCGTAGCGCCACGATTGTCGGCACCGCCGCCCGCGCCGCGCGCCGGCCGAGGAATCCGGCGATCGCCTCGTCGATCAGGCCCCAGGCGGCCGAGGCCGCCGCGGCGCGGGTCGAGCGGCCCTGCATGGCCGCTTTTTCCAGATCGTCGAGCTCGTAGCGGAACACGTCCTCCAGCCGATCGACGGCCGATTCCACATCGGCCGGCACGGCCAGATCGATCAGCAGCACCGGGCGGTGGCGGCGCGCCTTGATAGCCTGGATCATCATCTCGGCGCCGATCGCCGGCCTGCCGGCGCCCAGCGCCGACACGATGACATCGGCATTGACGAGTGCGGCCGGCAATTCGCTCAACGCGATATGGTGCGCTTCATAGCGCCGCGCGATCGCCTCGGCCCGGCGCGGCGAAGGGTGCGCCACCGTCAGCCCACGCAAACCGGCGCGGCGAAGCTGCTCGATCACCAGATCGCCCATCTCGCCGGGGCCGATCAGCAGGCCCTGCGCCCGTTTCAGATCGCCATGCAGCTGACGCGCCAGGCCGACACAGACCGCGGCGATGGAGACGGGCTGTTCGGCCAGACCCGTTTCGCTGCGCACCCGCTTGGCCGCAGCGTAGGCGGCCTGGAGCGCCTCATCGAGGCTGCCGCCCATCAGGCCAGCCGCGGCTGACAGGCGATGAGCTTCCTTCACCTGACCCAGCACCTGGGGTTCGCCGATCACCTGGCTGTCGAGGGAGGCTGCGACCGCGAAGATATGGCGCAGCGCCTCGCCGCCGGTCAGCCGATAGGATTGGGCGGCGACTTCTTGTGCCGGTACGCCGGCCTGACCAGCGAAAGCAGCACCCACCGCGGCGCTCACGCCCTCGATATCCGATGTGACGGCCTGCACCTCGCTGCGATCGCAGGTGGAAAGGAACACTGCCTCGGCGACGCCGGCCGCCTTCAAGCGCGCCAGCAATTCCGGCTGGCGCTCTTCTTCGACATAGAGGGCCTCGCGCAGGGCGGCCGTGCCGCTGCGATGATTCACTCCGACGACGAGAAATTCCGCCATGGGCGGTCGCTAACGGAAACGGGCGAGACGCTCCTCGAGTTCGGCCAGCGGCACCGCCGTCTGCTCGCCGCTGTCGAGATCGCGGAGCGTGGCGACACCCTTCGCCAGTTCGTCATCGCCCAGGATGATGGCCGCGGCCGCCGACAGCTTGTCGGCGCGCTTCAACCGTTTGCCCAGATTGCCGCTGTAGCCGAGTTCGATGGCATAGCCGGCGCGGCGCAACTGTTCCGCCAATGCCGCGGCTTTCGTTTCGGCGGCGACGCCGATCGGCACGACCGCAATCGCCCGGCGAGCCTTCGGCGCTTCCGCCAGCATCATCGAAAGGCGTTCAATACCGGCGGCCCAGCCGATGCCCGGCGTTGCAGGGCCGCCCATCAGTGCGGCGAGCCCGTCATAGCGTCCGCCGGCCATCACCGTGCCCTGCGCGCCCAGTTCAGTGGTCGTGAACTCGAAGGCCGTGTGGCAGTAGTAGTCAAGGCCGCGCACCAGCCGGGGGTTGAGCTGATAGGCGATGCCCAGCGTGTCGAGTCCCGTCTGGACCGCAGCGAAGAATTCACTGCTCGCCTGGTTCAGGAAATCGCCGAAGACCGGCGCGCCCTTGATCAGCGCGCGATCGCCTTCATCCTTGGAATCCAGGATGCGCAGAGGATTGCGGGTCAACCGCTCGCGGCTGTCCTGCGAGAGCTTGCTGCTGTGGCCGGTGAAATAGTCGACCAGGGCCTGGCGATAGGCGGCCCGGCTTTCGCTGTCGCCCAGGGTGTTCAGCTCCAGCACCGTGCGGTCGAGCAACCCCAGATCGCGCAAGATGGCCGCCCCGCAACCGATCACCTCGACATCGCCCGCTGGCTGGGCCACGCCCAGCAGTTCGATATCCAGCTGGTGGAACTGGCGCATGCGGCCGGCCTGGGGCCGCTCGTAGCGGAACATAGGGCCATAGGTGAAATATTTCAGCGGCAGATGCTGCCTGAGTCCCCCGGAGATCAGCGCTCGCATGATGCCGGCCGTACCTTCGGGACGAAGGGTCAGCGTCTCGCCGCCCTTGTCGGTGAAGGTGTACATCTCCTTGGTGACGATGTCGGAAGTATCGCCCAAGGTGCGCTTGAAGACTTCGGAGAATTCGAAGATCGGCGTGGCTATCTCGAGATAGCCATAGCGCTCGGCCGTGGCGCGCGCGATCTCGACCACGCGGCGAAAGCGCCGCATGTCATCGGGCAAGAAATCATGTGTGCCGCGAACCGGCTGCAGATCGGACAAGACTGTGGGCCTTCGAAACTAGGCGGCGTCGGTCTGCTGAAGCTTGGCCGCCTCGATCTCCGCCGCCTTCTTCTCGATCATGCTCACCAGATGGTCGACGATATCGCCATCCTTCAGGCGGTGATCGGGCAGGCCGTTGACATAGACCTGATGGGTGTTGTTGCCGCCGCCGGTGAAGCCGATATCGGTCTCGCGCGCTTCCCCGGGGCCGTTCACCACGCAGCCGATGACCGAGATGGTCAGCGGCGTGGAGATATGGGCCAGGCGCTGCTCCAGCACCGCCACCGTGTTGATGACGTTGAACTGCTGGCGCGCGCAGGAGGGGCAGGAGATCACGTTCACGCCGCGATGGCGCAGGTTCAGCGACTTCAGAAGATCGAAGCCGACCTTGATCTCCTCGACCGGATCGGCCGAAAGCGAGACGCGGATCGTGTCGCCGATGCCAGCCCAAAGCAGCGAGCCGATGCCGATGGAGGATTTGACCGAGCCGCTGCGCAAACCGCCCGCCTCGGTCACGCCGAGATGGAGGGGATAGTCGCAGGCATCCGCAAGACCCTGATAGGCGGCCACCGCCAGGAATACGTCGGAGGCCTTTACGCTGATCTTGAACTCGCGGAAGTCGTTGTCTTCCAGGATGCGGGCGTGATCCAGCGCACTTTCCACCATCGCCTCGGGGCAGGGCTCGCCATACTTCTCCAGCAGGTCCTTTTCGAGGCTGCCGGCATTGACGCCGATGCGCATCGAGCAGCCATGATCCTTGGCCGCCTTCACCACCTCGCGCACGCGTTCGGCGGAACCGATATTGCCGGGATTGATGCGCAGGCAGGCGGCACCCGCCTTGGCGGCCTCGATGGCGCGTTTGTAGTGGAAGTGGATGTCGGCGACGATCGGAACCTTGGAAGCCTTCACGATCGCCGGCAGTGCCGCCGTCGATTCCTCATCAGGGCAGGAGACGCGCACGATATCGGCGCCGGCTTCCTCCAGCTGGCGAATCTGCTCGATGGTTGCCGCGGCATCGGAGGTCAGCGTGTTCGTCATCGACTGCACGGTGATGGGCGCATCGCCGCCCACCGGCACCTTGCCGACATAGATCTTGCGGCTCTTGCGCCGGTTGATATCGCGATAGGGGCGAACGCTCATGGGTCTGTCCTCGTTTCGCTCTTATTGGCCGGGCTAACTGGCCCGCCTCATTGGCCCGTGGCAGAAGCCGACTTCAATTGGGCGACGTCCAGTGACATATCGCGCTTCACCAGGCCGACGGAGCCCAGCGCCGCCAAAGCCTGGCCATCGATCAGAATATCGAGTCCGCCGATATTGCCCGTGGTGAGCAACAGGCCGGGCTGATTGGGCACCTCGATGGTCTGGCCCGCCCGCAACACAGCGGAGAAATAGGACTTCCCGGCCTTGTCATAAATCTGCACCCAGCTGTCCATGCGCGCCGTCAGCTTCACATGGGCACCCGGATTGGTAACGACAACCTGGCCCGGTTTACCTGACACTGTAGAGCCGGCCGCCGGCGTTGTTGACGTTACACTGGCTGGGGGCGCTGTGACTGCTGGCGTCGTCGTCATTGGCAAGCTGGGTACAGTCTGGGGCGTTGGCGGCGTCGTGCCGGCAACGGTGCTCGACATGGCGGTGTTCGCGCCAGCTGCCACGGGGGCCGCTTCAGCCGCGGCGATCAACGCGCTGATGTCGCTCGGCAGCGGCGCCAGATCGCCGGGGTTGACCAGCACCGTGGTCGCTGGCGGCGGTGGCGCCGGTGGCGGCACCGGCTGCTTTGCGACGACGGGCGTATCGTGGGTTCCCGCGGGGCCGGCGGTGGCGACAGCCGCCGCACCCGGCTTCGCCTGGCCCTCGCCAGGGGTGCCCGGGGTGTTCGCGGGCTGGGTCCCCAGCAAGGCGCGCAGTTGCGCCGGCACTTCGGGCACCAGATCGAGCAGGCTCTTTTGCCGGTCGGCGAGATAGTACCAGGCGCCATAGGCCATCACGGCGAGGAAGCCGGACAGCAGCAGCACTGCGCCGCTTGGAATCTTTCCCTCGGTGGCAAGCGAGGGGAAGATCAGCTGGACCTGACGGTCCATGCCGGCGATCTCCTCGCGGAAGCGGCGCACCATCTCCTCGCCATCGAGACCGAGATAGTCGGCATAGCTGCGCACGAAACCCGAGGCATAGGTCAGGCCGGGCAGATCCTTGAAGCGGCCATCTTCGATAGCCTTCAGATAAGACAGGCGGATGTGCAGCTGACCCGCCACGGTATAGAGATCCTGGCGGAAGCTCTCGCGTTTCTGGCGCAGCAGCATGCCCACGCTTTCGCGCTGCGCGGGCGGCGCATCGCCGGCACGTTCGCTGCGTTGCTCTTGCGGTGTCTCGGTCCTGTATTGCGGTTCCATCTCGACCAAATTCCTGGTCCCGCCGCAGGCGCGCCAAATCGCGCCAATGAGGCATCTGCCGGCACCGCCGCCCTCCCCCGCTGAGGCGGCCCCAGACCGGGCCAAGTTCTATTCGGTTTCTACCAAATCGCGACCGGCAAGGGCAATCCTAGATCACTCTGTTGCCTGCCTTTTTTCCGCCTTAGAGTGCGACACCGTGATCCTTGGCATAGGCCAGAAGGTCGCGGCGCAGGCCGCCATGGCCTTGGGCCACACGCCCCGCCAGATATGACTGCAATTGGCCGATATCCAGGCTGCGCAGCATGGTTTTGACCGGACCGATGGCCGAGGGCGCCATCGACAGGCGATAAAGCCCCAAACCCAGCAGCGCCATGGCCTCCAGCGGCCGGCCGGCCATCTCGCCGCAGACCGAGATTGGCCGTCCCGCCTCCGCACAGTGAGCCACAAGCTGGGCGATGACACTGAGCATGGCGGGCGACAGGGAATCATAACGTCCGGCCAGGCGCGGATTGCCCCGGTCGCTGGCGAACAGGAATTGCGCCAGGTCGTTGCTGCCCACGGAGATGAAATCCGCCAGCCGCAGCAGATCGGGCAATTGCCAGAGCAGCGAGGGCACCTCGAGCATGGCACCCAGCTCCAGTTTCGCCGGCAGGCGCTGGCCACGCTCTCGCGCGCGCGACATTTCGAGATCAACGAGGGCGCGGGCGGCGCGCAGCTCATCGGTCATGGCGATCATGGGAAACATGATTCGCAGCGGCCGGTCCGCTGCCGCCGCGATCATGGCGCGCAGCTGCTGGCGCAGCAGGTTCGGCAAATCGAGACCGATGCGCAGCGCCCGCCAGCCCAGTGCCGGATTCTCCTCGCCCTCGCGCGGCCAATAGGGCAGCACCTTGTCGCCGCCAACATCCAGCGTGCGAAAGACGATGGGCCGATCGCCCGCCTGGTCATAGATGCGCCGGTAGAATTCCGTCTGCTGGCCGACATCGGGGAAGCGGTCGCGCACCATGAAGGCGATCTCGGTCCGGTAGAGCCCCACGCCATCGGCGCCGCTGGCGGCGAGATGCTGCATGTCGATCAGGAGGCCCGCATTGATGGAGAGGGAGACGGCGACTCCGTCGCGGCTGACCGAGGGCAGATCGCGCACGCTGGCGAAGACGGCGCGCCGGCGCGCCCGCAGCGCCATGCTGTCGGCTACCTTCTCCTCGATATCCTCGCCGGGCCGCACGAAGGCCTGGCCGTTATCGGCATCGACGATGATGCGGTCGCGGCCCTCGATTCGCGCCAGCGCCCCTTCGACCCGTCCGATCATGGGCAGATCGAGGGCCCGGGCGACGATGGCCACATGGGCCGTGGGCGAGCCCTCCTCCAGAATGATGG
>DASXQK010000145.1:0-25274 GCA_036493015.1 Dongiaceae bacterium
GCCGGATCGACCTCGCCCAGCATTTCGGTCGCGATATAGCCGGGCGATACCGCATTCACCGTCACCCCCTGGCGTGCCACTTCGGCCGCAATGGGGCGCAGCATGGCCGTGATGCCGCCCTTGGACGCGGTACAGACCGAATATCTGTTGCCGCCGAAATCGGCGACCTCGGTGATGCAGGAGCCGGTCGCGATGATGCGGCCCGATTTCTGTTTCAGCATCGGCGCCAGGGCCGCCTGGCAGACATTGTAGAAGCCGTGCAGGTTGTTCTCGATCGCCGCGGCCCAGTCCTTGTCCGTGCTGTTGATGAACGGCTTGTCGATTACGATTCCGGCATTGCTGACCAGGATATCGAGGCGGCCATAGGTCTTGATCGCCGCCTTGATCAGCTTCTGAGCTTCGGCCTTTTTCGAGACATCGGCCTTGACGGCAATGGCTTCGCCACCGGCCTTGTGGATGCCGGCAACCACCGCATCGGCGGCCTTTTTATTGCGGACGTAATTGACGACGACCTTGGCACCGTCGCGGGCAAAACGCTCGGCGACGGCCTTGCCGATGCCGCGTGAACTTCCGGTGACGATGGCGACCTTGTTCTTGAGCTGCATAGCGCATCCTCCCTGCGAAGTAGGGCAGGCTAAGGATTCGCTTCCGATGGTGCAACCGCCCCCAGGTTGACCGGTAGTCCGTCAGCCGCCGCGGGCGTGTTTGAAGGCCTCGGTCAGATCGTCAAAGGAGGCGGCACCCGGCAGCAGGACGTCGCCGATGATGAAGGCCGGCGTGCCTTGGATATTCAGCTTGTCGGCCAGATGGTAGTTGCGGCCGATCTGGTCCTTGATCTCCGGCTTTTGCATATCCGCCTTCAGCTTCGTCACATCGAGACCGGCATCGCCGGCGATTGCATAGATCGTTGCATCGTCGAGATTGCCCTTGAAGGCCAGCAGCTTGTCATGGAACGGCTGGTATTTGCCCTGGACGGCGGCGGCCAAGGCTGCGCGCGAGGCGACGAGCGATTCCGGCCCCAGAATGGGAAATTCCTTGTAGATCACCCGCACATTGCCGTCAGCGGAGATCGCCTTCTGCAGGTCGCCCGCCACCGCCTTGCAGTAGGGGCATCGATAATCGAAGAACTCCACGACCGTCACATCGCCTTTTGGATTGCCGGCCTCCGGATTGGCCGCGTCGTTCAGCAGTTCGTCGTGGGCCGATGCTATGGTCTGTCGCGCCGCATCGGCCTTCATGGCGTCCTGTTTCTTCTGGTATTCCTGCAGCGCGTCGACGACGACTTCGGGATGCGACTTCAGATAATCCGCAATGATCTTCTGGATCTTTGCCACATCGGCAGCCGAGGGATCGTCGGCGCGGGCGGGGAGCGCTGCTGCCAGAAGCAAGGCGAGCAGAAGGCTCAGGCGAAGGAACGTCATCGGGTTACCTTGGGTTGTTGTCTTTTCCAAGACCAGGGGGTTGCGTTCTTTGCCAAGACTATGGGTATTTTTCCCCCAAAGGCGAGGCCGGAGTTCGGCTCTCACGAAGATGTTCCTGTCAGGGCGGCGGCAGTGGCGCCGCCTTGGGGTGGATGCTAGCTTCGGGCCCGCGAATGCCTCACGCTGCGGCCATCTGGGGGCCGTGCCGCAATGTTCAGGGAGAAAAGTTGCTTGCGCATGTCGACCATCCTTGAGTTCCGCCGAAGCGCCAGCCCGAGCATGAAGCCGCGCGCGCCTCTCGCCCGATCTTTCCTGCTGGCCCTCATACTCTCTGGGCTCGCCGCCTGTGCCAGCGATACGCCGGCACCCCCCGGCAATTTCGGCAGCGGCAGCGTGTCGGGCTTTGCCGGCGCCGTGGCCGCCGACGAGCCGCGCGCCGTGCTGGTTGCCCGCGACGTGCTCTCAGGCGGCGGCAATGCCGCCGATGCGGCGGTTGCCGCCTATTTCACCATGGCGGTGACGCTGCCTTCCACGGCAGGGCTTGGCGGGGGTGGCGCCTGCCTGGTGCATGACGCCAGGAAAAAGACCGTCGAGGCCATCATGTTCATGCCGGTTGCTTCACCGGATGGGCAATTCGGGCTGCCGGTCAATGTGCGTGCCATGGCCCTGATCCAGGCGCGCTACGGCAAGGTGCAGTGGGGGCAATTGCTGTCGCCGGCGGAAGATCTGGCGCTCCACGGCACGGCCATCAGCCGCGCGCTGGGCCGCGAGATCATCACCGCGGGCGACAAGCTGCGCGCCGATCCGGAACTCGCCCGGATTTTCGTGGCGCCCGATGGCCACCTGTTGGGCGAGGGCGAAAATCTGGTCCAGCCGGAACTGGGCTCGATCATCGGCCAGATCCGTACTCGCGGCGCCGGAGATTTTTATCTTGGCGGCGTGTCGCAACGTCTGGTCCAGTTTGCGCAGACGGCCGGCATTGGGCTCACGCCCGATACTCTGCGGGCAGCGCTGCCCCAGGTCGTGGAGCCGCTGGTCATCGATAGCGGCGGCCGTTCGGTCTATGTCACGCCGCCGCCCGCCGATGGCGGGCTGGTCACCGGTGAGATCCTTGCTTTGCTGAGTTCGACGAAGGATTGGAGCGACACCTCGGCCAATGAGCGCGCGCATCTGTTCGTTGAGGCTTCCATGCGCGTGCTGGCCGACCGCAGCCACTGGCTGCAGGCCAATGGCGCCAGCGCCACCACGCCGGCCGATCTGCTGGGCAGCCAGCATCTGGAAGGCCTGATGAACGGCTATTCACCCGATCATGCCACGCCGGCTGCCTCGCTCAATCCGCCGCCAACCCCGGCGCATGAGGAAAATCCGTGGGGAGCCAGCATCGTCGCCGTCGACAAGCAGTCCAATGCCGTCGTCTGCAACGTGACCATGAACGATCTGTTCGGCACTGGCCACATGATCCCCGGTACCGGCGTCATCCTGTCGCCCGCCCCCAATCAGACCGGCCAGGACCCCTTCAATGCCGGTCCGCTTCTGGTGACGGACCATGGCAACGGCGCCTTCTTCTTCGCCGCGGCTGCTTCCGGCGGCGTCACCGCGCCCACGGCGCTGGCCCAGGTCTATCTCAGCGCTCTTATCGATCAGCGCCCGCTGGACTCATCCGTCGCTCTCGGCCGGCTGCACCATAATGGCGAGCCCGACGCCGTCTTCCATGAGACGAACGTGGAGCAATCAGTCCTGCAGACCCTGCAAAACCAAGGCCACACGCTGCAGCAGGCCGATATCCTTGGCCGCGTACAGGCCATCCTCTGCCCCCGCGGGACCGAAAATGCCGCTGGCTGCCAAGCCAAGGCCGATACACGCGGCGACGGGCTGGGCATCGTTCTTCTCGGGCAATAGGCGGCAGGCCATGCTGAAGGTCGCGCGCCGAGCGGCCATCCCGCCCTTCATTGCCATGCAGGTGCTGCGCGCCGCCAATGCGCGTGCACAATCCGGCGAAGCGGTATTTCATCTGGAGATCGGCCAGCCCGATACATCGGCGCCGGCGGCGGTGATCGAAGCCGCCAAGCGTGCCCTCGACAGCAATCGGCTGGGTTACACCGAGGCTCTGGGCATCCCGCCACTGCGACAGGCCATTGCCGCCCATTACCGCAGCACCTATGGGCTGGATATTGCCGCCGATCGAATCGCAATCACCACCGGTTCATCGGGGGGCTTCATGCTGGGATTTCTCGCGGCCTTTGAACCCGGCGACCGCGTCGCATTGGCCGCACCCGGTTATCCCGCTTACCGCAACATACTGCTCGCCCTCGATCTGAAGCCGGTCGACCTTCCGGTCGGGCCCGAGACCCGTTTCCACCCCACGCCCGCGATGCTGGATGCCCTGCCGGCGCCGATCGAAGGGCTTATCGTTGCCAGTCCCGCCAATCCCACCGGAAGCATGCTGACTCCTGACGAGCTGGCGGACCTCGCCGCCTATTGTCGGCTCAAGGGCATTCGCCTCGTCTCCGACGAGATCTATCACGGCATCGTCTATGAAGGGGTTGCGGCCCGTGCTGCCGGCCTCGATGACAGCGCCATCGTCATCAACAGTTTTTCGAAATATTTTTCGATGACCGGCTGGCGGCTGCGCTGGATGGTATTGCCACAGGATCTGCATGACAGCATCGAGCGTCTCGGCCAGAACCTGTTCATCTCGCCGCCCACCCTGCCGCAGCTGGCGGCTCTCGCGGTGTTCGACTGCAAGGCAGAGCTGGATGCCAATGTCGCACGCTACCGGCGCAACCGCGACCTGTTGCTGAGTGAGCTGCCCAAGGCAGGCTTTCGTCAGTTCGCCCCGCCCGAGGGCGCCTTTTATCTCTATGCCGATATCGGCAACCTCACCAATGACAGTGAGTCATTTTGCCGGCGCATGCTGCATGAAACCGGCGTGGCGCTGACGCCTGGAACCGATTTCGATTCGGAACGTGGCCATCGCTCCTTGCGAATTTCCTTTGCCGGCTCGACCGAGAATATGGCCGAAGCGGCGCGCCGGCTGATCCGCTGGCGCGCCTGACCTCGCGCTAGCTCAGCACCCGCTTCCACCAGCCGCCGCGCTTGCGCTCGCCCGAAGACTTGTCATCGGTCGCCGCAGGTGGCGTTTCGCTCACCGGCTTTGGTTCGGCCCGCGGTTCGTGCCGGATCTCGGGCTGAACCTCGGGTCGAGCCTTGGGTTCGGGGCGGCTCTGTTCGACGAAGCGCTCGGTTGCCTCATCGACATAGGGCCGATCAAAATCCGCCGGTGTCATCGGCCGTTGTTCGGGCCAATGGTCGTGACCACGGCCGGGACCTTCTGGGTCCGCGGCGAAGGAAGAGGCAGGGTCGACATTGCCGGGTTCAGGGCGGTGCTCGCCGCCGCGCTCGCGGCTGCCCGTGTCCTGGCCACCCGTATCCTGGCCAGCCTGATCATCGCTACCCGCCTCGCCGCCACGCCGCCGCCGTCTTCCGCCACGCCGGCCACGCCGCCGACGGCGGCGCTCGCCGCCGTCAGCATCCGGCCGACCCGGCTGATTGTCTTGCGGCGCGAAATTGTCGCCGCCCTCATCCGGCCCGCCATTGAATTCGCCGGGCTCGGTTGCGCCCGCTGTGGCCGCAGACGGTCCATCCTGATGACGATCGAGTGCCGGGTCGCGGGATTGCTGGCCGCCATTGCGGTTGTGGTCGCGTTGGCCATCGCGCTGACCGTCCCTGGAACCGTCTCTGTGGCCCTCGCGCTGCCCATCGCCACCATGGCGGTCACGATCGCGTCCGCGCCGCCGGCGCCGGCGGCGTCCGCGCCGCTCGCCGTCCGGGCCGCTGGCCTCACGCGGCCCGTCGCGTCCGCCGTCACCCCGGCCGGAATCGCCCCGACCGGACTCGTGACGACCGGACTCATGACGACCGGACTCATGACGACCGCCGCCGCGGCCGGCGCCATCGTCCTCCGCCGTACCCTGGAAATCAGCTTCCGAGCTGGGCTCAGATGTTTCTTCCGAATCCTCTTCCTCGGCTTCTGCCTCGTCGATTTCGGGGTCGGCATCTTCAAGCACCGGTGCGCTCGGCTGCACCACTATGGGTGCCGGCGGTGCGTCGCCCGGGGCCAAGGCCTTCAATCGCTCAATGCGAAACTCGGGTGGCACCAGCGTTTCATCGGCGCCCAGATAGATGCGAAAGCCCTGGCGTATCTCGAGTTCGGCCAACGACTGACGCTTGTGGTTGAGGATAAAGAGCGCAACTGCTGCCGGCACCGAGACGGTGATGGCAGCACTCTTCTGGCGCGCGCCCTCCTCGTCGATGGAGCGTAATACGTGGAGCGCCGTCGATTCCGTTGAACGGACATGGCCGGTGCCGCGGCAGAGGCGGCAAACTTCGGTGCTCGCCTCGAATAGGCTGGGGCGCAGCCGCTGGCGCGACAATTCCAGCAGGCCGAAGGGGCTGATGCGACCGAGCTGGATGCGCGCACGGTCATGGCGCATCGCATCCTTCAACCGGCGCTCGACCTGGGCGTTGTGGCGAGATTCGTCCATGTCGATGTAGTCGATGACCACGAGACCGGCTAGATCGCGCAAGCGCAGCTGGCGCGCGATCTCGTCGGAGGCCTCCAGATTGGTCTTGGCCGCGGTCTCCTCGATATTGCGTTCGCGCGTGGCGCGGCCCGAATTCACGTCGATGGCGACCAGCGCCTCGGTCTGGTTGATGACGATGTAGCCGCCGGATTTCAGCTGGACGACGGGGTTATGAATGGCGTCGAGCTGGCTTTCGATCTGATAGCGCGTGAACAGCGGCGTCGTCGGATCCTTGTACTGCTGGACCCGCTTGGCGTGACTGGGCGTGAGCATGCGCATGAAGGACTTCGCGGCCTTGTATGCCTCGTCGCCCTCGACCTGCACATCCTCGATGTCGCGGCTGTAGAGATCGCGGATCGCCCGCTTGATCAGGTTGGCTTCTTCGTAGATCAACGCCGGCGCGGTCGAGCGCAAGGTGAGCTCACGGATGTCGTCCCACAGGCGGATCAGATATTCGAAATCGCGCTTTACCTCGGGTTTGCTGCGCTCGCTGCCGGCAGTGCGCACGATCACCGCCATGCCGGCCGGCAGTTCCAGATCCTCAATGATGGTCTTCAGGCGCTTGCGGTCGCCGGCATTGGTGATCTTGCGCGACACGCCGCCGCCGCGATCGGTATTGGGCATCAGCACGCAATAACGCCCGGCGAGCGAAAGATAGGTTGTCAGCGCGGCGCCCTTGTTGCCACGCTCTTCCTTCGTCACTTGCACCAGCAGGATCTGCCGGCGCTTGATGACGTCCTGGATTTTGTAGCGCCGGCTGAGCGGCCGCGGCCGCCGCGAACCGGATTCCTCGACCTCGTCACCGCCCACGGTTTCCAGCGACTGCGCCACGGGCGGCGCTTCCTCGATGGCGGAGCGATGCTCCGGCGCCTCTTCGCCGGGGGGCGAATGCGGCTGGGCTTGCGCATCGTCGCCGCCCGGCGTCTCCAGCGGCAGCTCGGCAACCTGGGCTTCCAGGCTGGGATCGACTTCGCTCAGTTCGACGATATCGGCATCGTCGTCTTCCGCTGAGGCGAGATCGCCCCCCTGGTCGTCACGCCCTTGGTCGCCGGGGGCCGCCGGCCAGGCAGGTGCCGCGACATCGTCATCCAAGGCGCGATCGGCTGCAGCCTGGCCTTCCTGGCTGTGGCCTTCCAGCTGAGGCTCGAACGGCTCGCTGGCGAGGCGCATATCCGGGCGGTCCACGGCTTCCAGTGCAATCGCTTCGCTGGGTGCCGCTTCACCCGCCTGTTCGTTCACCGGCTCGACGCCAGTGGGTTCGCTCGCCTGCATTTCTTCGTGGATCATCTCGCTCTCGAGCGCCGCATCATCATGCGCTTCATCAGGGGTCCCAGCGGCTGCGCCATCTGCGGTATGGCGATCGCCGCGGGATCTGTCGCGATGGCCGTGGCGGCCTCGGCGCGAATGACGCTCCTCGCTCTCGTTCTCCTGCTCATCCTGCTCGCGCGCCATCGCCGCCTGTTCGGCCAGCAGCGCTTCGCGATCCTCGAGCGGGATGCGGTAATAGTCGGGATGGATTTCGCTGAAAGCGAGGAAACCGTGCCGGTTCCCGCCATATTCGACGAAGGCGGCCTGGAGCGAAGGCTCTACCCGCGTAATCTTCGCCAGGTAGATGTTGCCTTTTAACTGCTTACGGCTGGCAACCTCGACATCGAATTCCTCAAGCCGTTTTCCATCGACCACCGCCACGCGGGTTTCTTCCGGGTGGGTGGCGTCGATCAACATTCTTTTCGCCATGGATGATTGTCTCCGTGACGCGCCCGGCGCGGTTCCACGATCCGGGAACCGGCGGCGCGACATGGTTAGGGGTTGAACAAGCTATTTTCATTGGGACTCTTAGTCGGGGCGTCCTCGACAGGGCCGAAGCGCCCAACCGCTCCCTGGCAGCGCCTGCCGTGAAAAAGCGACGGCAGTCGCGCGAGAAAGCGAATTTCACCGTCCGCGCACGAGCGGTATGCCTGGTTCCCGAGGCTTTGGCTTGCAGCCGCCCGGGCCTAACAAAGGCCTGGCTTGGCGCGCCCGATGCCTCTGGCGCCGGCGCCGGTCAACGACCGTACACCTGTGCACCGCAACGAGATGCGGACAGGCCGAACTTAAACACCCGGCTCCCAATCCACAACCTCGAATTCCATGATCCTAGGGGACTCTTGAGGTTTGTTTATAGATTCCAATGACTTTGCCCCGGATATTTGCTATTCGTATGAGCCGTGGGCCCTAAGATGCATGCTTTCGCCCGTCTATTAATCCTCTTGCTCGCGCCGCTGCTGCTTTGCCAGGCAGCCTTGGCGAAGCCGGGGATATTGGATGTTCGCCTCGGTCAGCATCCCGGCTCGACCCGAATCGTCATCGAATTGTCGGAGGCCACGGCCTATCGCGTCGGTCTGCTTGCCGGCCCGCCCCGCCTCTATATCGAACTGCCGGAAGCCGATTGGCAGGGCCCGCATCTGCCCCGGGTCGTAGGACAGCTGGCCAGCCTCTCCATGCTGAATACCGGCACGGGCGTTACGCGGTTGACCGCCGGCCTCAAGGGCAATGCGACCATCGCCTCCGTCGTTATGATCGCTGGCTCCCGCGGCGGCGACACGCGGCGCCTGGTGATCGATCTGGTGCCCGCTGCCACCGGCGATTTCAATGCCGCGGTACTGGAGTCACCGATCGATTCCATCCCGCCGCTGGTCCTCACCAGCATGGCAGCCAATACGTCGCCAAGTCCATCAGCGGGCACCGGCACTGCTCCCGCCGCTTACGCTCAGTCAAATGCCAGCCAGGCTGTCGCCTCGTCCGGCGCCGCGGTTCGCGATGCACCGCTACTGAGGCCGGTATCCGACGTCGTTGTCTTCCCAATTCCATCGCCCGGCGGTGCTGCAGCGGCGTCGACCCCCGCTTTGGCCGGCGTACAACCGGCATCCGCCATCGTCGTCAGTTCGATGACGGATAATGGCGGATCGTCCGCCAACAATGCCGCGGCCGCCAGCATCCAGCAGGCCGGGATCATGACGTTGCCGCCGGGGATTCCGATGCTGCGGCCCGAACCCCAGGGGCTGCCGCTGGTCTATATAGATCCGGGCCATGGCGGGCCGGATCCGGGCACGATCGGCCACAGCGGCACCTATGAGAAGAACGTCACCTTGGCCGTGGCGCAGGAACTCGAGCGCGAGCTTTTGGCGACCGGCCGCTATCGCGTGAAGCTGACCCGCCGGAGCGACATGTTCGTTGCCTTGCGCGAGCGCTTCGAGATGGCACGCGTCGACCATGCCGACATCTTCATTTCGCTGCATGCCAATTCCAGTTTCGTGGGCGATCCGCGCGGACTCTCGGTCTACACGCTCTCGGAAAACTCATCCGATGCAGAAGCTTCCGCCCTTGCCGCCAAGGAGAACAAGGCGGATTTGATCGCGGGCATGGATTTGACCAAACAGAGCACGGCGGTCACCTCCATCCTGATCGACCTTGCCCAGCGCGAGACCAAGAATCAGTCGGCGCATTTTGCCGAGCTTCTGGTCAATGAGCTGGGCCAGGTGACCATGCTGTTGCCCAATACCCATCGCTTCGCCGGCTTTGCTGTGCTGAAGGCACCCGACATCGCCTCGGTGTTGATAGAAATGGGGTATTTGTCGAATGTTCAGGACGAGGCCCTGTTGCTTTCGGCCGCCCACAGGGCCAAGTTAGCTGGTGCCATGCTGCGTGCCATCGACGGCTACTTTGCCGTCACGGTTGCCAGCGGCAAATCCTGATACCGGCCTTTGGGCCGATGGGCGAAGGCAGCTAGCGCGATGGGTTTCCTGCGTTTTCTTGGGTTCATGTTCACCACGCTGATAGTGCTGGGGGTGGCCGGCGCGATCGCCGGTTATGTCCTGATCCAGCATTACAGCGCCGATTTGCCGGATATCTCGCAGCTCGAGAAATACGATCCACCAGTGGTAACCCGAGTGCTGGCGGGCGACGGGCGGTTGATGGCCGAATATGCCATCGAGAAGCGCATTTATGTACCGATCGGCGCCATCCCCAAGCGGGTGATCAACTCGTTCCTGGCCGCCGAGGACAAGACCTTCTATACCAACCCGGGCATCGACGTCCGCGGCATTGCCTCGGCGACGCTGACCAATCTAATCCACCTGGGCAGCGACCGGCGTCCCATCGGCGCCTCCACGATCACCCAGCAGGTAGCCAAGAACTTCCTGCTCGGCAACGAGGTATCGCTGAAGCGCAAGGTGCGCGAAATCATCCTGGCGCTGCGCCTGGAAAAGGCCTTCAGCAAAGACCGCATTCTCGAGCTCTATCTGAACCAGATCTACCTCGGCGCCGGCAATTACGGGGTGACCGCGGCGGCGCTCAACTATTTCAACAAATCGCTGGATGATCTCACGATCGGGGAAGCCGCGTACCTCGCCTCGCTGCCCAAGGCACCCAACAATTACAGCCTCGACAAGCATCCCGAAGCCGCACTTGCGCGCCGCAACTGGGTCATCGGCCGCCTGCAGGAGGATGGCTTCATCACGGTAGCTGAGGCCGAGGCCGCCGCCGCCGAACCTCTGACGCTGACCCCGCGCGGCACCACAGAAGTGGTGAGCGCCGATTATTTCGCCGAGGAAGTGCGCCGCGAGCTGGTCGGGCGATTCGGGCAGGACGCGCTCTACAAGGGCGGGCTGACGGTACGCACCTCGCTCGACCCGCATTTGCAGGCCATCGCCGACAAGGTGCTGCGCGACGGCCTGATCAATTTCGATCGCCAGCACGGCTATCGCGGGCCGGTGACCCATGTCGATGTCTCGGGCAACTGGCCGCAGACCTTTGCCGGCGTCGACGATCCGCCGGGCCTTTACACCTGGCAGCTCGCCGTGGTGCTGGCTTCCGACGCCAAGACGCTGAAGATCGGGCTGCGCGATGGCAGCGATGGCGAGATTCCGCTGAGCGAACTCACCTGGGCGCGCCATGTGGAGGTCAAGGACGGCAAGTTCATTTATGGGCCTGCGGTCAAGAAGCCGACCGATGTCATTGCCGTGGGCGATGTCGTCATGGTGGAACCGGTGATCAAGGATTCGCAAGGCCGCGACTATCCGGCCAAGACCTTTGGCCTGCGCCAGATACCCGAGATCAGCGGCGCCATGGTGGCCATGGATCCCCATACCGGCCGCGTATTGGCAATGACCGGCGGCTGGAGCTTCCAGATCAGCGAATTCGACCGCGTGACCCAGGCGATGCGCCAGCCGGGCTCTTCATTCAAGCCCATCGTTTATCTAACAGCGTTGGAAAACGGCATGACGCCCTCCACCGTGGTTATGGACGCGCCCATCGTCGTCGATCAGGGTCCAGGCCTGCCGCTATGGAAGCCGGTGAATTTCGACCAGGATTTCCTGGGGCCGACGACGCTGCGCGTAGGCCTTGAAAAATCGCGCAATCTGATGACGGTGCGCGTGGCCCAGACCATCGGCATGGTCAAAGTCGTGGAAATGGCCAAGCGGCTGGGGGTCGTCGACGATCTGCAGGCGGTGCTCGCCATGGCGCTGGGTGCCGGCGAGACCACGGTGCTGCGGCTGACCAACGCCTATGCCCAGATCGACAATGGCGGTAAGAAGGTCACGCCGACCTTGATCGATCGTGTCCAGGACAAACTGGGCCACACGATCTTCCGCCATGACGAGCGACCCTGCGATGGCTGCGCCAATGTGGATTGGAAGAGCCAGACACCGCCGAAGATCCCCGATACCCGCGAGCAGGTGCTGGATCCGCAGACCGCCTATCAGATGATCTCCATGCTGCAGGGCGTAGTCCAGCGCGGCACCGGCGCGATCGTCGGGACCCTGGGCCGGCCGCTGGCCGGCAAGACGGGAACCACCAATGACTCCAACGATGTGTGGTTCATCGGCTTCTCGCCCGATTTGGCGCTCGGCTGTTACATGGGCTACGACCAGCCCCGTTCGCTGGGCTCGCAGGCGACCGGCGGCGCTATCATCGCGCCGCTGTTCAAGGATTTCATGGCCGAGGCGCTCAAGGATCAGCCGAACGTGCCCTTCCGGGTTCCGCCCGGCATCCGCCTGGTGCGGGTCAATCTGAAAACCGGCCAGCGGGCACAACCCGGTGACGACAGGGTGATTGTGGAAGCCTTCAAGCCGGGCACCGAGCCCGATGGGCAGAGCCAGGTCATCATGGGCGTGGGCGTTGCGGGCTCCGGCGCCGGCGACACGCCCACACCTGCCTCGGATTCCAGCGGCGGACTTTATTAGAGGCAAATCCGGCCGCGCTTGACCAGCCGCAAGCGACGTCTCTATAACCGCGCCCGCCGATACGCACCGGCGGGCCTTCCCCGGCAACGTTTGCCCAGCGGGCATAGGCCAGGGCTTTTGAAGGAGTTTCGTGATGCGCGCAGAAGCCGAAGCAATGGTGGCGGGGATCAGATCCACGCTGGCCTTGCTCAGGAGGCATCTTTGACTGGGATAGCGCGCTGAAGAAGCTGGCCGAGTTCAACGCTCGCGCCGAAGATCCCGCTCTCTGGAACAGTCAGGCGACAGCGCAACGCGTCATGCGCGAGCGCAACCGCCTTGCTTCGCAGATCGATAGCGTGCGCAACCTCGAGCGCGAGCTGGACGATGCGCTGACGCTGATCGAGCTTGGTGAGGCCGAGGGCGATGCAGCGACAGTCAGCGAAGGCGAGGGGGGCCTGCGCCGGTTGTCCGAAAAGGCCGAGAAGCGTCAGCTCGAAACGCTTCTTTCCGGCGAAGCGGATGTTAATGATTGCTATCTCGAAGTTCATGCCGGCGCCGGCGGAACCGAGGCGCAGGACTGGGCCGAGATCCTGCAGCGCATGTATGTGCGCTGGGCCGAGCAGCACGGCTACAAGGTGGAGTGGCTGGAAGAAAGCCCGGGTGAAGAAGCGGGCCTCAAATCGGCGACCATCCGCGTCTCCGGCGAAAACGCCTATGGCTGGCTGAAGACCGAAAGCGGCGTGCATCGTCTGGTACGCATCTCGCCCTATGACAGCCAGGCGCGCCGTCACACGAGCTTCGCCTCCGTGTGGGTCTATCCCGTGGTCGACGACACCATCACCATCGAGGTGCTCGATAAAGATCTGAAGGTCGACACATTCCGCTCTTCGGGCGCCGGCGGACAACATGTGAACAAGACCGACAGTGCGGTGCGCATGACCCACATGCCCTCGGGCATCGTGGTGAGCTGTCAGGTCGACCGCTCGCAGCATCGCAACCGCGCCATGGCGTTGGAGATGCTCAAGGCGCGGCTATACGAGGCGGAGTTGCGCCGCCGCGAGGCCGAAGCCGCCAAGACCGAAGCCACCAAGACCGATATCGGCTGGGGTCATCAGATCCGCTCCTATGTGCTGCAGCCTTACCAAATGGTGAAAGACCTGCGCACGGGCGTGGAGACCAGCGACACCGGCGGTGTGCTGGATGGCGATCTCGACAAGTTCATGGCTGCAGCACTGGCGCTGCGCCTGGGCAATCCGCTGGCTGGTGCGACGGCCTGATCTGCCGTGCTGGTCTCAGCTGGCGGATAATCTCTGTTCCAGCGCTTTCCGGTCGATCTTTCCGGAAGAGAGCAGCGGGAATGTCTCGAGCATCGCAAAGCGTACAGGCCGCGCGAAATTTGGCAGGCTGTCGCGGCAGAGGCGCCGCAGCTCGTTCAACAGGGCCGGATTGTCGACCCGTGCCCCCTCGACCTGGATTGCCGCGCGAACCTCCTTGTCGCCGAGAGCCGCCGTGGTGGCGACGGCAAAGACGACCGCCTCGCGGACAGCCGGGTGTTTCTTGAGCACGGCCGCAACCTCGCCGAGATCCAAGCGATTGCCGTGCACTTTCACGACATTATCCTTGCGGCCGACCATGCGCAGGATTCCATCGCCGTCGCGATAGGCGTAGTCGCCCGTCCGGTAGGAGTCGGGATGCCCATCGATGCGCCGTGCCGCCGTTTGTTCGGGCTCGGCCCAATAGCCCATCATCACCTGAGGGCCGCTAACGCATATCTCGCCGCTTTCACCGTACTTTGCTTCGCTTCCATCCTCTGAACGAAGCTGGAATTCGTAGTTGCCCAGGGGGTGGCCCAACGGCACGTTCGCCAGATCGCCGGGCAGAGGCCGTGGCACACGATAGTGGGCAATATCATAGGCCTCGGTCGCGCCGTAATTATTCAGGAAGCGAGCCATCGGAAAGGCGTCCATCAGCCGGCGAAGCACGGGCACGGCCAGCGGTTCGCCCATGAATTCGACATAGCGCATGGCGCCAAGCTCGCGCTGCTCGAGATTGCCGCCTTCGGCGAGCAGGCGCAGCAGCGAGGCGGAAGAAACCCACATCGTGGTTCGTTCGTGCTCGATGACTGCGGCGACCTGCTCGGGAACCAGCGCCTCGCGTTCGGTCAGCACGAAGGCGCTGCAGCCGCTGAGAAGCGGATAGAAGATATCCATCGAGGGCGAGTAGTGGAATCCGATGTGACTGATCAGACGGTCGTCGGCGTTCGCCTGATGATGCTGCAGCGTTCGTCCTACGGTCGCCGCCATGGCGCGGCGCGACCACATGACGCCCTTTGGCTGGCCCGTCGAGCCGGAGGTAAAATAGATTGCGGCCAGCTCATCCGGCTGTCGTTGCGGAAGAGAGTCGGGCAAGGCAAGACCGGAAGCCAGCTGTTCGATCTCGCCGGCGGCGAGCGCCAGTGCCGCAAGACTTTCGTTGGTGGCCTGGTTGCCGCCGCCCTCTCGGGCAAACCGGGCCGCCATTTCCGCCGTCGTCAGAACCAGACGCGGGCGAAGCGATGCGATTATCGCATTCAGCCTGTTTGGTGGTCCGTTGAACTGCAGCGGCGCATAGACGGCGCCGCAGGCAAACACCCCATAGATCAGCTGGATGGCGGGCAGGCATTTGGGCAGGCAGACGGCGACAACGTCGCCAGGTCGTACACCCCGTTTGCCGAGCCACGCCGCGGAGCGAAGCATGCCCTCGCGCAATTGGGCAAAGGTCAGCTTGCCTGAGGATGCTGTGAAGGCTGTGCGGTCCGACCAGTTTTCGGGGAGCCGCAGCAGCGGTTCGACGATTTTTGCTGAAGAGGCGTCAGGCGCGATGGGCAAACGGGTTCTGTCCCGACGTCAAAACAAATGGACAAGCAAGGTTATCAGCTTGTAAGAAACTTTACATTCATCCAGTCGAGGGCTGCGGGATGATCGGCGTTAAAGAAGCATGCGTGGCGGCGAGCATTGAATCAACCCAAGATCGTGACCGCTTCGCTCTGCCGACCCCTTACGCGGCGCCTTCCACCGAGGACGAGAAGAAACTCTGTACTCTGTGGGAACAGGTGCTCGTCGTTAACGGGCTCGGCATCGATGACGATTTCTTTCTGCTGGAGGGAGATTCGCTGTCCGCCGTGACCCTGTTCACGGAGGTGGAGCGGGTCTTTGGCATCAAGCCGCCGCTCGCGGCCCTTCTTGAGCATCCGACGATACGAAAGCTCGCGGCATTGATCGCGACCATGCAGGCGGGCGAAGTCTTGCGGCATACGGGTTTCCGGCCGGTCGCAGTTGCCCAGCCGCCGTTGGTCGCGATCCGCGAGAGCGGCAGCCGTCCACCACTCCATGTCGTGCACGGCAATGGCGGCAATGTCCTGATGCTCACGGGATTGCTGCGCTATCTGGCGCCAGATCAGCCGCTCTACGGCGTCACCGCCCGCGGCCTGCACCGGGACGAAGTACCCCACACCGATCTTGATGCCCTTATCGAAGACTATTTGGCAGGCATTCGCCGGGTCCAGCCAACCGGACCTTATTATCTGGCTGGCTATTGCATCGGTGGAATTCTTGCTTGCGAGATGGCGCGGCGGTTGCGGGCCAGGGGCGAAGACGTGCGTACGGTCATCATGATCGATCCCGACTACAATCGGCTTATGACGCCTTGGCTCTATTGGCGCCACCCCGATGCGCCGCTCACGCGCCTGGTGCGCTACCTTGCCGGCATGGCTTGGCGGCTGCGGGGCGCGCTTCTGCGCTTCACCCGCCAGACGCCGGGGTTGGCCAAGCAGACACCCGAAGATCGCCGGCGCTATTGGACGATGCAGGACCAGTTCGCCAAAGCGTTCCGGCGATACCGCCCCCAGACCTATGAGGGCAGCGTCTTCCTGCTCGGCTCCGCCGACCGGGCGGCTCGAGCCCAGCGGTTCGCAGCGGGTTGGAGCGCGTTGGCGCCCAACATCCGCACGGTGGTGGTCGGCCCGGATCACCCCGCGCTGTTCGGCTCTCACCTGCCGGTGCTCTGCGCCGGCATCAATGCCGCGCTGGAATCCCGTTCCGTCGAGGACGCCGTCGTCGCCGCTTCGCCGCTCGCCTGATCAGATCGCCTTCGCCGCGGCCAGCACCTCGTCGACATGGCCGGGCACCTTGACCTTGCGCCAGATATTGCGCATGGCGCCCTTGGCGTCGATCAGGAAGGTGGCCCGTTCGATCCCCATGTACTTGCGGCCATACATGCTTTTTTCGACCCAGGTCCCATAGGCCTCGCAGACCTTGCCGTCTTCATCGGAGGCCAGCATGAACGGCAGGTCGTATTTCTTCTTGAATTTGTCGTGGCTTGCCACGCTGTCGCGGCTGATGCCGATGACGGTCGCATCGGTCTTGCCGAATTTCGGCAGGTTGTCGCGAAAGCCGCAGGCTTCCGCCGTGCAGCCCGAGGTATCGTCCTTGGGGTAGAAGTAGAGGATCACCTTCTTGCCTTTAAGCTTGGACAAGCTGACCTTGCCGTTGCCGTCGGTGGGCAGGGTGAAGTCGGGGGCTTTGTCGCCGGGTTTCACGCTCATAGTGCTTTTTCCTCCTCGGATTCGACGATATCGCGATAGCGCCGCCGCACATCCGCAGCCGTCTCGATCATGTGCTGTTTCAGGCTGTCAAAGTCAATCTTGCCCCCGATCTGCGCCAGGCGGCCGGCGATGGAGGGTGGCAATGTTGCCTCGTCCAGTTTGCTGCCCACGGTGATGCGCAGGAAGCCGTGCAGATTGCGCCACAATTTGAGTGCATTGCGCAACGCCCCTACCGTCTCATCCGGCAGGATACCCGCTCTTCCAAACGCCACCAGGGCTGCTTCGGTACTGGGTGTCAGCAATTCGGGCCGCGCCGCGGCATGGCGCAGCATCAGATATTGGACGATGAATTCGATATCGACCAGCCCGCCGGCGAAATGCTTCACATCCCACAGCCGGTCGGTGGGAAATTGCTGCGCCATGCGCCGGCGCATACTGGCGACATCGCCGGCGAGTTTCACCGGATCGCGCGGACGGCTCAGAATTTCGCGCAAGACCGCGCGGCATGAGTCGGCAAATCCGGCATGACCTGAAATCACCCGGGCGCGGGTCAGCGCCATATGCTCCCAGGTCCAGGCATCGCTTTCCTGATAGCGGCGAAAGCCCTCAAGGCTGGAGGCGATCGGCCCCGAATTGCCCGAGGGCCGCAACCGCATATCGACATCGTAAAGCTTGCCCTCGCCGGTGGGCGCGGTGATGGCGGCGATCATGCGCTGTGCGAGACGCGCGTAGTAGTGAATCGGCGCCAGCGGCTTGTGGCCGTCGGAATGCAGCGTATCCCAGCCTTCCACGTCGGCCGGCGCTTCGTAGATGAAGATCAGGTCGATATCGGACCCGATCGTCAGCTCGCGGCTTCCCAGCTTGCCCAGCGCCACGGTGACGAGTCCATGACCCGGCAGCCGGCCATGCTGGTGCTCGAACTCGCGTTCCACCCACGGCTGCAACGCAGCGATGACGGCATCGGCCACGTCGCTGAGGGGTCCGGCGGCGCGATCGGCATCGGTGATCCCGCGCAGGATCTGCACGCCGATCTGGAACTGCTTGTCACGGGTCCAGCGCCGGGCGATGTCGAGCACGTCCTGCAAATCGCCGGCCTGGGCCAGTTGGCGGGTGAGTTCGCGATCGAGCTCCTCACGCCCCGGCGGCGGCCCGGAAAAGCCGATGCCCAGCACGGCATCCAGCAAGGCGGGGTTGCGGCTGAGATGGTCGGCCAGGCGCGGCGCACCGCCCATGATTTCGGCGATCAGTTCGAGCAGGCGCGGGTTGGCGTGGAGCAGAGAAAAGATCTGCACACCGGCGGGCAGCGCGTGCAGGAAGGCATCGAAGCGCGCAAAGGCTTCGTCGGGCTGCGAACTGTGTCCCAGCGCCTGCAAAAGGGTCGGCATCAACTCGGTGAGCAGTTCGCGCGCGCGGGTAGAGCGCATGGCTCTGGCACGGCCCGCATGCCAGGCACGGATCGCGGTCGCGATCGAGGCACCGTCCTTGAAGCCGAGACGGCCCAAGGTGAGCAGGGTTTCCGCATCGTTCTCCGTTCCGGTGAAGACGAGACTGCCGGTCCCGGAGAGAGGCGGCGATTCCTCGAACAGCTCGGCATAATGGTCGGCGACGATGGCGAGGTGGTCCATCAGCGTCCGGGCAAAGGATTGCGTATCCGGATGGCCGCAGAAGCGCGCGACGGCATCGAGCGCGGGCCCCTCCGGCGGCAAGGTCTGGGTCTGGTGGTCATCGACCATCTGCAATCGATGCTCGACATGGCGCAGATAGCGGTATGCCTCGATCATCTGGTCGCCGGTCGCCGGATTCACATGGCCGGCCGCGACCAGAGCACGTATCGCTTCGCAGGTTGCCGGCTGCCGCAGCCCCGGATCACGTCCGCCCCAGATCAGCTGTTGGGTCTGGGCAAAGAACTCGATTTCTCGGATGCCGCCACGGCCGAGCTTGATGTTGTGGCCGCCCACCGCGATCTCGCGATGGCCCTTGACCGCATGGATCTGGCGCTTGATCGAGTGAATATCCTGGATGGCGGCAAAATCGAGATTGCGGCGCCAGATGAAAGGCCGCAGATGTTTCAGGAACTCGGCACCCGATTGGGGATCGCCGGCTGCGGCGCGAGCCTTGATCATGGCCGCGCGCTCCCAATTCTGGCCCATGCCTTCGTAATAAGTCTCTGCCGCCAGCACGGTCATCGCGAGCGGCGTGGAGCCGGGATCTGGCCGCAGCCGCAGATCGGTGCGGAAGACATAGCCGTCTTCAGTGTGGTCTTGCAGCAGGCGCACGAGATCGCGGGCCAGGCGCACGAAACAATCCTGCACACTGCGCCGCCCGCGATAGTCAGCCTTGCTGCGATCGTAGAGGACGATCAGGTCGATATCGCTGGAATAATTCAGTTCGCGTGCGCCCAGCTTGCCCATGGCCAGCACCACCAGGCCCGAGCCTTCGCTCGGGTGTTCGGGGTTGGGCAGGATCAGGTCGCCGGCCACGGCCGAACGGCGCAGCAGATGATCGATCGCCAGCTTGAGTGCCGTATCGGCGAAGTCGGCCAGAGCGCCGGTGACCTGTTCCAGCGTCCATCGCCCGCTGATATCGGCGAGCGCTATCAGCAATGCCGCGCGGCGGCGAAAGCGGCGTAACAGCCGCATCATCTGGCTGCTTTCGCCGGCAGCCGGAGCCTCGCGCGTCAACTCTGTCATGAGATCGGCCAAGACAGCGGCAGAATCCTGGGCTACGAATGCCGCAAGGATGTCAGGTTCGCTTAGCAGCGCCTGGCTGAGGAAGGGGCTGTTGCCGAAGATCGCGGCCAGCAGCGCCCGGCCTTCGTCCTGCTGCGCCAGCTGCTGGAAAATGGCGGGCCCGCTGGCAATTCGCTCGAAGCCCAGCCGGGCCAAGTCGGGATCGCCGGGCAGCGGCAAGGCGGCGGTCGTCGTGATAGTGAGAGGGGGCGGCATGATCCTCGACCGTGGTTGGCGGCAGCCTGCTGAAGCCTCGACCCACGGTCAAGGCCATGCTCGATATCATGGCCGGCAATATCATGGTTGGGGCCGGACCCAGGGCCAAGGTCGACGGTAAGGTTTTGGTACGCCGCACTCTCATTGTCATCTTCGAGGTCATTGCCGCGCTCATCGCCGGCATCGCCATCCTGATCGGCTTCGTCGCCTGGCGTCTGGCCGACGGCCATCCGGTGCATCTCGGTTTCCTGATTCCGTATTTCGAACGCTCGCTGGACGCTCCTGACCGGGCCTTTACGATCAAGCTCGACGATTTGGTCGTTACATGGACGGGTGGCAACCAGCTTGTCAGCATACGCGCTATCCATGTGCGGGCACTGACGCAGGAAGGCCGCGAACTCGCCAGCGTGCCGCAGATCGGCCTTCGGCTTTCGGTGCGCGCCATGACGCGGGGCCTGGTAGCGCCGACGGAAGTCGAGATCTTCGATCCCCGCATCCATATCCGGCGCAGCCGCGATGGCACGTTCCAATTCCTGGCGACGGTCCCCGGCGCTACCGAGGGGCAATCCTCCAACATCCTGCCGGAGCTGCTCAGCGATCTGATGGGGCCAATGAACCCCGATCTGCCAACCGGCTATCTGCAGCGCGCCCATCTGGTGGGCGGCACGCTGGTGTTCGATGATCAGCGTACCGGGCTCGTCTGGCATGCACCGAAGATCGACATCGACTTCTCCCGTGGCGAGCACGGGATTACCGGCGACATGTCGGCGGAAGTCGTCGAACTGGGCAATCCGGCGCGCCTCCACGCGCACTTCATCTACGACCCCGCGACCCGCGATATCACGGCCCATGCCGGCTATCGCGGTGTCGACATCGCCGCGCTCGGCCTGATCGCCCCGGATCTTTCCACACTCTCTGAATCTCATCTGCAGTTCGATGGCACGCTGGATACCGTCGTCAATCTCAATGGCCATATCGGTGCGATGCATTTCACCGTGGCCAGCGGCCCTGGCGAGATCGTGCTGCCGGGCCGGCTCGACAGGCCGCTCGCGATTTCGGGCCTGGCATTATCCGGTGAGCTTGCCGATGAATTCGATACCCTGGTGCTGGATACTCTGACCCTCGACCTCGGCGGCCCCCAATTCTCCGCGAGTGGGAAACTGAGCGGCCTGATCTCCCAGCACACGCCCAGGACCGGCAGGCTGCATCTGGAGAGCCGGCTTGTGATCAACAACATGCCGGCCTCCGCCTTGCGCCACTACTGGCCCATTACCGGCGGCAGCCTCGACAATCCTCGGGAATGGATCGTCGACGATATCGACGAGGGCATTCTGAACGAAGCGGAAGCCAATCTCGACGTCGACTTGCTCGGCGGCGATACGGCGGCGATCAGCGTGCGCTCCTTCGCCGGCAAGCTGAAGGCAACGGGCTTGGCTATCCATTATTTGACGCCGCTGCCGCCGCTGCGCGGTGTTCAGGGAACCGCGAGCTTCGACACCGGCAAGTTTGTCGCCGATTTCGGTTCCGGCGGGGTCGGCAACCTCGCGCTCAAGACCGGGCACCTCGAAATCACCGGGCTCGACAAACCCAACCAGATCATCGATGTCGCAGGCGACGTCAATGGGCCGATCAAGGATGCGCTTCAGCTGCTCGATAACCCGCGGCTGGGCTTCCCGAAAAAGGTCGGCATCGACCCGGCAGACAGCGCGGGTACGGCCGAGACCCATCTCAGTTTTCGCTTTCCCGCGATCAAGGACCTGCCTTTCGAAAAGGTGCAGCTCAACGCCAACGCCAAGCTTGTCGGCGCAAAACTGGGCAAGATCTTCCTCGGCCGTGATCTGACCGAGGGAAATTTCGATCTCAAGCTCAATAGCCAGGGCATGGGCGCCACCGGCACCGCCAAGCTCGCCGGCATCCCTGCTGGCATGCGCTGGGAGCTGCATTTCTATGGCGAGGATTTCACCAACCGCGTCTCGCTGGCGGCAAACAGCGACGCGGCAACCTTGGCCGGGCTCGGCTTCGATTACCGTGACGTGATCAACGGGCCGTTGCACCTGGATCTGGTTTACACGGAATTCAAAAACCGGCTGAGCGAGGTCAACGTCGATTTCGATCTGGTGGGCGCAGTCGCCGCCGTTGAATTCGCCAAATGGAAGAAACCGGCGGGCTCACCCGGCCATGCCACCATCCGCATGACCCTCGACAAGAAGCATCCGATAGATATTTCGGCGTTCTCCTTCGGCGCCGGCGATTTTTCCGGCAGCGGCAAGGGGCGCTTCAGTCCGGATGGCAAACTGGCGGAAGCAACCTTCGATCACGTGGCCTTGGGCCAGACCCGGCTGGACGCCGTGTCCGTACGCTTCGGCGAACCGCAATGGGATATTCATGTTGGTGGCGGCATCTTCGATGCCGAACCCTTCATCGGCAAGAGCAAGGGGCCCGGTTCGACGCCCCCGCCCAACCCGCCGCCTAATCCAACTCCAGCCGAGGAAGACAAGCCATCGCGTCCTTATGCGATCAGCGCTGAACGCCTGGCGAGCGTCGTGGTTGGTCCCGGACGATCAATCGAGAATATTCGCATGAAGGCCGTCTATGACGGGCTGCATTGGCAGAGCATGGAGGCGGACGGCGCGCTGCCCGGGGGCAAGGCGCTGACCTTGCGCTGGCTGCCGGCCGCCGGCGGGACCCACCAGCTTTCCGTCGTGGCGGACGATGCCGGGGCTGCGCTGAAGCTGCTCGATATCGTCGACAATGTGGTGGGCGGCCGGCTTTCAATCACCGGCACGGCCATCGATTCCGTGCCGAAGCGCCCCATCAAGGGCCATATGGAAATCTCCGAATACCGGCTGATCAAGCAATCGGCACTGATCCGGCTGCTGACCATTGCAACGCTTACCGGCCTTGCCGATGTGCTGACTGGCGAAGGTTTCCAGATGTACCGCTTCACCGGCGATTTCACCAAGACCGGCGGACGCATCGATATTCCGCTGGCGCGCACCTATGGACCTTCGCTTGGCCTGACGGCGACCGGTTATCTCGACTATGACACCGACCGCATCGCCATTCAGGGCACGGTTGTTCCCGCATATGCGCTGAACAGCCTGATCAGCCAGATACCGATCGTGGGCTATCTGCTAACCGGCGGGCAGGGCGGCGGCATATTCGCCGTGGTCTATAGCGCGAGTGGCCATCTCTCGCAGCCGGCCATCGTGGTCAACCCGCTCTCGGCACTGGCACCCGGATTCCTGCGCGGCGTTTTCAGCGTCGGCAATCCCGACAGCCCTCCTACCGCTTTGCCGCCAAATTTCGCCCCGGGAAAGAAAAACTGACCCTTTGCCGAGCGCCGAGGGTCTTCGCAAAAATTTCTCCAGCGCTGTCGAAATCCGGCATCCTCGGGCGACATGGGGATGGCGGCGCATGATGCCCGCCCTGAAAGGCCAAGGGAGAAATCCATGAAATACCTGTTGATGATCTTTTCCAACGAGGCGGCGCAACAGGCCGCGAGCAAGGCGGATATCGAACAGATGCATGCAGCCTATGGTGCCTACACCCAGGCGCTGATCAAAGGTGGCGCCATGGCGGGCGGCGAGCGGCTGCGGCCCAGCAATACCGCCACGACGGTGCGCATCGCCAACGGCAAGACCAAGGTGGTGAACGGCCCGTACGCCGAAACCAAGGAACAGCTCGGCGGCTATTACATGATCGAGGCGCCGGACCTGGATGCAGCCATCTCCTGGGCGGCGCGCTGTCCGGCCGCCAGTCACGGCGCGGTGGAAGTCCGCCCGGTATGGCCGATGGAGGATTGATGCGGGAAGAAAGCGACGAGCCTGCTCATGCTGCAGCTGAGGATGTTGCCCGGCGCAGCTACGGCAAGCTCGTTGCCTTTCTCGCGGCCCGGACCGGCGATGTGGCCGGGGCCGAGGATGCCCTGGCCGAGGCGTTCACCGCCGCCTTGCTCGAATGGCCAGCGGCGGGCACTCCCCAGAAGCCCGAAGCCTGGTTGCTCGCGGTGGCGCGCAACAAACAGATCGATGCGGTGCGCAGGCGGCTGAGCGGCGAACGGGCGGTAGGTCCCATGCAACTGATCGCCGAAGAGATTGCCGCATCCGGCGGAAACGATGCGGCAATACCCGATGACCGGTTGCGGCTGATGTTCGCCTGCGCGCATCCGGCCATCGATCCCGGCGTTCGCGCAGCCCTGATCCTGCAGACGGTGCTGGGGTTCGATGCCGCCGCGATCGCTTCCGCTTTTCTATTGTCGCCGCAGGCCATGAGCCAACGCCTGGTGCGGGCCAAGGCCAAGATCAAGCTCGCCGGCATTCCGTTCCGCGTGCCGGAAGCCGACGAGCTGCGCGACAGGCTCGATTCCGTATTGGAGGCGATCTATGCCGTCTTCAGCGAAGGCTGGGCCGATCCCGCCGGCACGGAATTGCGGCGGCGCAATCTGGCGGAGGAGGGGATTTGGCTCGGCCGCCTCGTTGTCTCGCTGCTGTCCGACGAGCCGGAGGCGCTGGGCCTGCTGGCGTTGATGCTGCATGCCGAAGCGCGCCGGACCGCTCGCCGCGACGATGCCGGCGAATATGTGCCGCTGGCCGAGCAGGAGATCGGCCGCTGGAACGAGGCGATGATCGACGAGGCCGAAGCGCTGCTGTTTCGCGCCGGCAAGATGGGCGCGCCCGGCCGCTATCAGCTCGAGGCCGCGGTGCAATCGGCCCATGCTATCCGCCGCCGGTCGGGCAGCGCCGACTGGGCCGCCATCGAGCGTCTCTATGACTCGCTGTCTTTGCTGATCGATTCACCCGTCGTGGCCATCAACCGGGCAATCGCCGTGGCCGAGACGAAGGGCGCCGCTGAAGGTCTTGCGATATTGGACGGTCTTGTCCTCGATGATCAGCTTAGCGGCTATCAATCCTATTGGGCGGCGCGCGCATCGCTGCTGGTGCGAACTGGCCGAACTGAAGAAGCCGGCCAGGCTTATGACATGGCAATCGGCCTGGAGGCCGATCCGGCGGTGCGCCGCTTCCTGCAGCGCAGGAAAGCTAGCCTCGACGGCAGCTAGTCCATCGAGGCACTGTCGCAATTGGCCTTGAAATCGACGGTTGCCGAGGCGCCGAGGCTGCGCAGCGACACCTGATCGCCGATATCCTCGGCGCAGAGTCCCGAGGCGAGATAGTGCGGCGCGTTGCCGCCGATGGTCACCAGTACGGCGCCGGCGCTGTTCGCCTCGTTGCAGACGCGCAAGGTGCGACTGGAGCCGCCGATGCCGATGGTCCTTGCGTCGTTGCCGGCGAGGGTGACCATGCCGAAATCGGCTGCGATGGCACCGCGCGATAACGACATGCAGCCAAGGATGAAGGCGGCAACATAGAGCCGCTTCATCGGCTAGACCGGCTGGACCAGCGCGTGCTTCTTTTTGCCCGCGCTGAGCTTGATATAGCCCTCGGCGGTGACGTTGCCGCGGTTCAGTATCGCGGCCTCGTCGCTGAGGGCCTGGCCGTTCACGCGCGCGCCGCCGCCCTTGATCAGCCGGCGGGCTTCGC
>DASXQK010000146.1:0-5770 GCA_036493015.1 Dongiaceae bacterium
GTTCACCCTCGTACCTGCCTGGCTCGGCCGTTCCCCGGCGCCGGAGCCGAAGCCGGCCCGGCCCCTCAGTCCCTCGCGGCTGGGGGAGGAGCCGCCGGTTCTGTCGCCCCTGGGGCCCACCGGCGACCAGCTTTACCGCCGGGGCCGGCTGATCCACCGATTGCTCCAGACCCTGCCCGACCTGCCGGAAGACGAGCGGCCGGATGCCGCCAAGCGCTATCTTTCCAGCCGGGCAAGCGAGCTTGCGGGGGCGGAACGGGCGGAAATCGCCGCCGAAACCCTGCGGGTGATGGCCGATCCACAGTTCTCATCCCTTTTTGGGCCTGGCAGCCGGGCGGAAGCCCCGATTGTCGGCGAATTGGGCGATGGCAGGGTCATTTCAGGCCAGATCGACCGGCTTCTGGTGACCCCCTCGGAGGTGCTGATCGTCGACTACAAGACCAATCGGCCGGCGCCCCTCAGTGCGAGCGAAACGGCCCAGCCATACCTTCGACAGATGGCAGCCTATCGCGCGGCGCTGGGCAAAATATACCCAGGAAAAACAATACGTTGTGCTCTGCTCTGGACGGAAAGCCCGCGCCTTATGGCTTTGCCGGACGAGCTTCTGGCCAGCCTCTCACCTTGACCAACTTGGCCCCACTGCCTACCCTTTAACGCGTCGCCGGACCCCCGCTCGGGGGCGGCAATTCCAGACAAGGATGGGATGATGGGCTCGACCACCAAAATCACGGATCAGAGCTTCGATACCGACGTGCTCAAGGCGTCGACGCCGGTGCTCGTCGATTTCTGGGCGGAGTGGTGCGGCCCCTGCAAGGTGATCGCCCCCGCATTGGAAGAAGTGGCGGGTTCGCTCGCCGGCCGGCTGACCGTGGCCAAGATGAACATCGACGAAAATCAGCAGACGCCAAAGAAGTACGGCGTGCGCGGAATTCCGACCCTGATGCTGTTCAAAGACGGCCAGGTGGCGGCAACCAAGATCGGGGCCTTGCCCAAGAACAAGCTTCTCGAGTGGGTCGAATCCGTACTCTAGGAATAAAGCCTGCTCCTCTCTGAGGGAAACCCCGCTTCGGCGGGGTTTTTCTTTTTGGGGGGCAAGAGGACACCCTCACCCCGACCCTCTGCCGCAAGCGGGAGAGGGAGAAAAGGGCAGCGCCGACTCTAGCCATTCTCCGCCAGCACCACGCCGGCGAGGTAGAGCGACCCGCAGATCAGCACGCGCGAGGGAATCTCGCTGCTCGTTACGATGCGCTCGATCGCCGCATCCAGGCTCGTCGCCGTTTCGGCCTCGATGCCGGCGGCGCGCGCGGCTGCCGCGGCCTCCTCGGCCGGCAGCGAAGCGTGATCGCCCTCGATGCGCACGGCCTTGAGATCGCGCGTATAGGGCGCAAGGGGCGTCAGGAAGGCGACCGGCTCCTTCGTGTTCAGCATGCCGAAGACAAGATGCAGCGGCCGGTGGCCGACGATTCCTTCGCGCCAGTGGCGAGCGAAATCCGCCAGCACCTCGCCGGCAGCGGCGTTATGGCCGCCATCGAGCCACAGTTCCCAGCCGCGCGGCAATTTCTCCGCCAGCGGTCCCCGCGTCAGATGCTGAAGGCGCGCCGGCCATTGGACATTGCGCAAGCCGGCGGCCTGTGCCGCCTCATCCACGCGAAGGCCGGCCAGGAAGGGAAGGGTCGCCAGTGCGGCACCCGCATTGGGGATCTGGTGATCGCCGGGAAGGGCTGGCCGTGGCAACAGACGCGTGCCGGCGCGGTCGGTGAAGCGCATGCCATCGCCGGCTGCTTCGATCTGCCATTCATGCCCGAAACGGATCAGCGGCGCCTTCAACTCGCCTGCCTTCTCTTCGAACACCTTCTCGGCTTCCGGCGGTTGGGGTGCGACGATCGCCGGCACGCCATGCTTGATGATACCGGCCTTCTCGAAGGCGATCTTGGCCAGCGTGCCGCCAAGATGCTGCATATGGTCGAAGGAGATCGGCATCAGCACGGTCGCCAAAGGCGTCGCGATCACATTGGTTGAATCGAGCCGCCCGCCCAGCCCTGTCTCCAGCAGCAGGATGTCCGCCGGAACTCGGGCAAATTCCAGGAAGGCGGCGCAGGTGGTGATTTCGAAAAAGGTGATCGCCTCGTCGCCATTGATCGCCTCGCATTCCTTCAGCACCTCCAGCAGCGCCTGTTCTTCGATCAGCTTGCCGGCGAGGCGAATGCGCTCGTGGAATCGCACGAGATGGGGCGAGATATAGGCATGCACGCGGTATCCCGCGGCCTCCAGCATCGCGCGCAGATAGGCGATGACGGAGCCCTTGCCGTTGGTGCCGGCGACATGCACGACCGGCGGCAGGCGGCGCTCGGGATGGCCGAGGCGCTCCAGCAGCCGCCAGGTGCGGTCGAGCGACAGATCGATGATCTTGGGATGAAGCCTGTTCAGCCGCTCGAGAACGAGGTCGCTGCCGCGCTCCGCCTCGGCCGTCTCAGCTTGCGGCGATCTGGCCATGGGTTTCGCCGGAGGATGGCACGGGAAGATTGACCACTTCCGCCGGCGGCATGGGATGGCGCAGCAGATCGATGATGCGGATCAGCGTGTCGCGCAGCTCCGCCCGCGGCACGACGAGGTCGACCATGCCGTGCTCGCGCAGATACTCTGCGCGCTGGAAGCCTTCGGGCAGCTTCTCGCGGATCGTTTCCTCGATCACGCGCGCGCCGGCGAAGCCGATCACGGCACCGGGCTCGGAGATCGCGATATCGCCCAGCATGGCGAAGGAGGCGCTGACGCCGCCGGTCGTGGGGTCGGTCAGCAGGACGATATAGGGCAGGCCCGCTTCCTTGACTTCGTCCACGGCGATGATGCTGCGCGGCATTTGCATCAGCGAGATGATGCCCTCCTGCATGCGTGCTCCGCCCGAGGCCGGAATGACGATCAGGGGGGCCTCCTGGAGGACGGCCAGACGCGCCGCAGCAATCAGCCCGTCGCCCACCGCTGCCCCCATGGAGCCGCCCATGAAATCGAAATTGAAGGCGGCAATCACAGCCGGCATGCTGCCCATGGTGCCATGGGCGACGATGATCGCGTCCTGCTCGCTGGTCTTGAGCTGCGCCTCGCGCAGCCGGTCGCTGTAACGCTTGCGGTCGCGGAATTTCAGCGGATCTGTCTCGTTGCGGGGCAGCTCGATGCGCTGGTACTTGCCCTCGTCGAACAGCAGCTCCAGGCGACGCGCGGCGGCCAGCCGCATGTGGTAGCCGCAATGGGGGCACACCCGCATCGCTGCTTCCAGCTCGCGGTGGAAGATCATCTGGCCGCACTGGCCGCATTTGTCCCAGAGGTTATCCGGCACCTCGGCCTTGCGGACAAGGGCTTGCAGCTTCGGGCGGACGAAATTGGTCAGCCAGCTCATCTGTTTCTCCTCGCGCCGCGTACGCCCGCGGCAAGATCGCGCACCAGGCTCAGCACCGCCTCGGCCGTGCCCGGCTTCGCCTTGCCGGCCGCGTCCAGACTGCCGGCAATGCGCTCCACCAGGGCCGTGCCGATTACGGCGCCATCGGCATCGCGGGCAACCGCCGCCGACTGTTCGGCGGTCCGAAGGCCGAAACCGACAACAACGGGCAGCGCCGTGTGGCTCTTTAACCGTTTCACAGCTTTCGCCACATCGGCCTCGGCGGCCGAGCGCGTGCCGGTGATGCCGACGATCGAGACATAATAGACGAAACCGGCCGTGTTGCGCAGTACCGCCGGCAGGCGCTTGTCGTCGGTGGTCGGCGTGGCGAGGCGAACGAAATGGATTCCCGCCTTCTTGGCCGGCAGGCAAAGCTCCTCGTCTTCTTCGGGCGGCAGGTCGACGACAATGAGGCCATCGACACCGGCGCCCTTCGCATCGACCAGGAATTTATCGACGCCGTATTGATAGATCGGGTTGTAATAGCCCATCAGCACGATCGGCGTGGTGTTGTCGCCCGCGCGAAATTCGCGCACCAGGGCGAGCGTCGTCTCCATGCTTGCGCCCGCGTGGAGTGCGCGCAGCGACGAGGCCTGGATTGCCGGTCCATCCGCCATGGGATCGCTGAAGGGCATGCCGAGTTCGATCAGATCGGCGCCGGCAGATGGCAGCTGCTTGACGATGGCAGTGGAGGTCTTCGGATCGGGGTCGCCGGCCGTCAGGAACGTCACCAGGGCCGCGCGGCCCTCGCGCTTCAGCTGGGCGAAGCGCGCATCGATGCGGTTTTCGCCCGGCTTGGTTTCACTTGGCTTGGTTTCATTCACAGTTTCGTGCCCAGATGCTTCGCGGCGGCGAAGATGTCCTTGTCGCCGCGCCCGCAGAGATTGGCCACGATCAGGTGATCCCTGGGCAGTTTCGGCGCGAGGCGCGCCACGGCCGCGAGCGCATGGGCCGGCTCGAAGGCGGGAATGATTCCTTCCAACCGCGAGAGAAGCTGGAAATATTCCAGCGCCTCCTTGTCCGTCGCCGAGACGTAATTCACGCGCTTGATGTCATGCAGCCAGGAATGCTCCGGACCGATGCCGGGGTAATCGAGGCCGGCCGAGATGGAATGGGCTTCCGTGATCTGGCCATCCGCATCCTGCAGCAGATAGGTGCGGTTACCATGCAGCACGCCGGGCCGGCCGCCAGCGAGCGAGGCGGCATGGCGCGGCGTATCGACGCCATCGCCCGCGGCTTCCACGCCGTACATCTGCACGGTGGAATCGTCGAGGAAGGGATGGAACAGGCCCATGGCGTTGGAGCCGCCGCCGATTGCCGCGACCAGCGTATCGGGCAAGCGGCCATTCTCCGCCTTGGCGAGCTGCCAGCGCACCTCATTGCCGATGACGCATTGGAAATCGCGCACCATGGCGGGATAAGGGTGCGGGCCCGCCACCGTGCCGATGATGTAGAAGGTGTCGGTGACATTGGCGACCCAGTCGCGCAGCGCCTCGTTCATCGCATCCTTGAGGGTGCGCGAGCCGCTCTTAACCGGCACAACCTCGGCTCCCAGCAGCTTCATGCGGAAAACGTTGGGTTGCTGGCGCTCGATATCGACTTCGCCCATATAGACGGTGCAGGGCAGGCCGAAGAGGGCGGCGACAGTCGCGGTCGCAACGCCATGCTGGCCGGCGCCGGTCTCGGCGATGATGCGGCCCTTCTTCATGCGCCGGGCCACCAGGATCTGGCCCATGCAGTTGTTGATCTTGTGCGCGCCGGTGTGGTTCAGCTCGTCGCGCTTCAGATAGATCTTGGCGCCGCCTAGATGCTCCGTCAGGCGGCTGGCGAAATAAAGCGGGCTCGGCCGGCCGACATAATGCTCGAGGTAATAGTCGAGCTCTTCCTGGAATTTGGGATCGGCGCGGCAGGCGGCATAGGCCTGTTCGACCTCCAGGATCAGCGGCATCAGCGTCTCGGCGACGAAACGCCCGCCGAAGAGGCCAAAGCGCCCCTTCTCGTCCGGCCCACCGCGGAAACTATTGAGTTTGTTCACTTTCGCCGCCTTGTCAGAAGGGCGGCAATCAACCACAAGCCCCGGCAAAGGTCAAAGCGGGAAGGAAGGGGTTAACTACAGGGGAGAAGAGGCAGGTCAGGGCGTCGACGCACCGTCCCAATCCATCATACCGGGGCGTCCGCAGGACGAGTGAGACATGTGCCACAAGCTCGCTATCTCTGTGTTTCTCTACAGAGACGCGGCCAACTTCAAAAACGCGGCGATCTTTTCCGAATTCTTGCGGCCCGGCGAATCCTCGACCCCCGAGGAGACATCGACGGTTTTCGCGCCTGTGATGCGCACGG
>DASXQK010000147.1:0-3023 GCA_036493015.1 Dongiaceae bacterium
AGCTGCCTTTCTGATTGCCTTCTGTTTTCTGGCGTTCGCATTGCCGGCCGAGGCGCAATTCGCCGATCAGGCGCCGGGCCAGCGTTTCCAGATCGATCCCGCCCATCTCGCCCGGCCTTACGCCACCGATAGCGCCGGCAATGAGCCGGATGTTGTCGCCCGCCCGGCCAAGCCGGATTTCCATTTGCCGCCGGGATTTTCGGTGAATGAATTCGCTGGCGGCTTCGCTTCGCCGCGCTGGCTGGCCGTAGCACCCAATGGCGATGTTTTTTTGACGTTGCCGCGGGAAGGCAAGGTGATGCTGCTGCGCGACGCCGATGGTGACGGCAAGGCGGAACTCACCACCACCTTTGCCCAAGGCTTTGTGCGGCCCCATGGCCTGGCGCTGCAGGGCGGCTATCTCTATGTCGCCGATGTCAACCGAGTCTGGCGCCTGGCCTGGAAGCCCGGCGATACCGAGGCCCGCACACCGCCGGAAGCGGTGACGGCCGCCGGCGTGTTCGGCGCAACCCAAGGCCATTGGACGCGCAATATCGTGTTTGCCCCCGACGGCAAGCGCTTCACCGTCACCGTCGGCTCGGCCCAGAATATCGGCGAGGATCCGCCGGTCCGCGCCACCCTGCAAAGCTTCGCGGCCAATGGCAAGGATCAGCAGACCCTGGCCTCGGGCCTGCGCAACGCGGTAGGGATCGCCTATCGGCCCGGCAGCGGCGATCTTTATGTCGTTGTCAACGAGCGCGACGGGATGGGCGATGGGCTGGTGCCGGATTACCTGACGCGCATCAAGCCCGGCGGCTTTTATGGCTGGCCCTATGCCTATATCGGAGCGCATGCGCAACCGGACGTCCCTTCGCGCCCAGACATGGTAGCGAAAGCGATCGTGCCCGATCTGCTGTTCCAGGCCCATTCGGCGCCACTCGGCCTCGCCTTTTACGACGGCACCATGTTCCCCGGTGAATACCGGGGCGATGCCTTCGTCGCCTTGCATGGCTCGTGGAATGCCGGCAAGCCCACCGGCTACAAGATCGTGCGCGTGCCGTTCAAGGACGGCAAACCCGCCGGCTATTACGAGAATTTCCTGACCGGATTCTGGATTGCCGGCCACCAGCCGGCCCAGGTCTGGGGCCGGCCCGCCGATATCGTGGAGGCAAAGGACGGCAGCCTTCTGGTCAGCGACGATGCCAGCGGGATGATCTGGCGCATCAGCTACAAAAAACCGTAGGTCCATTTACGCTTGCTAGTCTGCCCTCTGGCGCCTTGCCGGAGCGCGATAAAGGCTTAAGCTCGCCCGCGAGTGAATCAGGCGCGGGGGCGCCCTTGAAGATCAGTGTCGGGGTCAAGATTTTTGGCGTGGTTCTCGTGCTCCTGGCGCTTGTCAGTGCCGTGGCCTGGATCAATGCGCGCGCCGCGCGTGAAGTCGAATCGCTGATCGAAAACATCCACGGCGCCTATGTGCCGGCCTATGGCGATCTGGCGCGGGCCAATCTGCGTTCGGTGGAAGAGGGTCTTTTCGTTCGCCGTCTCATCATCGCCAAGCTGCAATCGCCCGACGATACCGCCGCCATGGCGGCCCTCGACAAGACCGCGAACGAGAAGGGTGCCCAGGCCGATGCCGAGATGGCCGATGCAAGAACGACGATCCAGAGCGAGATCGCCGACAAGGCGGGCTTCGGCGACAAGATGGCACTGGGCCGCCTCGATACGCGGCTCGAATTGCTGCAGGCGCGCCACGCCGATTACGAAAGGTTGCGCGCCGCCCTCGATGCCGCCATCGAGCGCGGCGATACGGTTACCTGGAAGAACAAGCTGCAGCAGCTGGACGATCTGCGCGACGAACTCAACGACGATACCGAAGTCGCGCGCCATGAGATGCTGGTCCTGCTGGACAATGCCAGCAAGATGGCGGGCGAGGCCCAGACCAGCACGGTGGAATACGGGCTGGTGCTGCTGGCGCTCGCTTTAGCGCTGGGGGCGCTTGCCGCCGGGATCTTCACCATCGGCCTGGTGCGCCCGCTGAAGCGCCTGCTGCGCGGCACGGTGGCCGTCCAGCAGGGCGCGCTGGAGACGGAGATTCCCGTCACCAGCCGCGACGAGGTGGGCGAGCTGACGGCGAGCTTCAACGCCATGGTGCGGGAATTGCGCTCCAAGGCGCGTATTCGCGAGACCTTCGGGCGCTATATGGATCCCCGCATCATCGAAGGGCTGATCGATAACACCGACGCGCTCGCCGGCAGCGGAGAACGCCGGGTGATGACCGTCTTCTTCTGCGACATGAAGGGCTTCAGCGGCCTGAGCGAGGGCATGACGCCGACCGGCATGGTCAGAATCGTCAACCGCTACCTCGCCATGATGTCGGAACCGGTGCGCCGCCATCGCGGCATCATCGACAAATATATCGGCGATGCGATCATGGCCTTCTGGGGGCCGCCCTTTACCCAGCCCGAGGAGCAGGCCGTGCTCGCCTGTCTTGCCGGGCTCGAACAGCTGGCGGCACTGGAGGTCTATCGCGACGAGTTGCCGGAGCTGATGGGCATCAAGCGGGTGCCGCTGATCGATATGCGCATCGGCGTTGCCACCGGCGATACGATTGTCGGCAATATCGGCTCCGATGTTTCCATGAGCTATACGGTGATGGGCGATGCGGTGAACTTGGCCTCACGCCTGGAAGGCGCCAACAAGGCTTTTGGCACGCGTTTCCTGGTGAATGCGCGCACCATGCGCATGACCGGCGAGTTGTTCGAATTCCGCGAGATCGACCAGATCCGCGTCGAGGGCAAGCAGGACCCGGAGCATGTCTATGAGGTGTTGGGCCGCCGCGGCGAGCTGACGCCGGAAAGGCAGACCATGATAGAGCACTTCGCCGAAGGCCTGGCTGCCTATCGCCGCCGCGCCTGGGATGAGGGGAGGACCGCCTTCACCGCCGCACTGGCTGCTGTCCCCGGAGATGGACCCAGCAAGGTATTCCTGGCCCGCCTCACGCAGCTCGAAGCCGAGCCGCCGCCCGCCGATTGGGATGGGGTCTG
>DASXQK010000148.1:0-12049 GCA_036493015.1 Dongiaceae bacterium
GAAGACTGTTCGCGCATGGTGAGCGAGACCCTCGCGCGTTTCGGCCGGCTCGATCTGCTCATCAACGCCGCCGGCATCTGGGTCGAGGGCCCGGCCGAGGATATGAACGAGGCGATGTGGGACCGCTGCATCGACATCAACCTCAAGGGCACGTTCTTCGCCTGCCGCTACGCCATCCCCGCTTTGGAAAAATCGGGCGGCAGTATCCTCAACATCGCATCCGATGCCGGCCTCATGGGCAACAAGGGCGCCTCGATCTATTGCGCCTCCAAGGGCGGGGTGGTGCTGCTGACCAAGGCGCTCGCGCTTGAACTCGCGCCGCGCGGCGTGCGCTGCAACGCGGTCTGCCCCTGTGATGTCGATACGCCGATGATTGACTACCAGGCCAATACCTTTGGCCAGGGCGATCCGGCGGCTTATAAGCGCGCCCTGCTCACGATCTATCCGCAAGGCGCGCGAGCGCGTTTCGCCACCGCCGGCGAAATCGCCGAATTCGTCTTCGCGGTCTCCTCCCCCAGCCTGGCGCCGCTCACCGGCGCCTGTTTGGCAATCGATTTCGGCACGACGGCGGGTCGGTAAAGCGAAGCGAAGGCGGCGCTCGATAGCGGGCCGCCCCTACCCGGACCCTCTCCTCCTGAAGAGGGCGAGGGAGAAACAGAATACGACGCCGCTGATTTCCCTCGCCCGCGACAGCGGGAGAGCGAGGGCGCTGTGGCGTTCATCTACGGTGCCGGGGGAATGAAGACTGTCTGGGGCTCGCTGGCTGGCGGCCCGAGGAGATGGCCGATCATCGCGAGTGCAATCTCGCGCTCGCCCATGATGATGAAATCCGCGCCGAAGCCCTTGAGGTAATCGATCTCGGCATCGGAATGGGCGCGGGCGAGGATCTCCAGCGTCGGGTTCGCCGCGCGCGCCTGTTCGACGATCTCGCCGGCTTCGAAGGCGTTGGGAATCGCAACAACCAGCCAGCGCGCCTTAACCATGTTCGCAGCCCGGGCCAGGGCCGGCGAGGCAGCATTGCCGGCCATCACCTCCACGCCCTTGGCCTTCAGCGCCGATACGATTTCGGGGCGATCCTCGATCACCAGCAGGGGACGGCCCGCCTTCTGCAAAGCGTCACCCACCAGGCTGCCCACGCGGCCATAGCCGATCAGAACCGCATGGCCGGTCAGTTGGGTTACCGGCAATTCCACGCGGGTAGCGGCGGGCTCGCCCGCGGGCATGGCCGCTTTCTTCTCTCGCCGTTCGAACCAAGGCAACAAGCAGTCGAGCCCGGCGAACAGGAAAGGGTTGACCATGATCGAGAGAATCGCGCCCGCCAGGATGAAATCGCGCGCCTTTTCGTCCAGCAGATGCAGTTCCACGCCCAGGCTCGCCAGGATGAACGAGAACTCGCCGATCTGGGCCAGGCTCGCCGCCATGGTGATGGCGGTCGACATCGGCCGGCGGAAGATCATGGCAATGGCAAAGGGCGGCAGCGATTTGCCGACGGTGACGATCAGGAATGTCGCGAAGATCGGCCAGGGATCCGCCAGCAGGATGCGCGGATCGAACAGCATGCCCACGGAAACGAAGAACAGCACCGCAAAGGCATCGCGCAACGGCAGCGATTCCGCCGCCGCCTGCTGGCTCAGCGGCGATTCGCTCAGCACCATGCCGGCAAAGAAGGCGCCCAGGGCGAAAGAGACGCCGAAGAGGGCAGCCGCGCCATAGGCAACGCCAAGCGCGATGACCAGGACCCCCAACCGGAACAGCTCGCGCGAACCGGTATGCACCACGTAATGCAGCAGCCAGGGGATGACGCGCCGGCCCACCACCAGCATCAGGGCGACGAAAGCGACGATCTTGCCGAGCGTGATGCCCACGGTCAGCAGGATATCGGGCAGGTCGACGACGCCGCTGGGGGTCATCTGGTCGCCGCCACCGGCTTCATGACCAAGCCCCAGCAGACCGGCGAAGGCGGGCAACAGGACCAACGCCAGCACCATGGCGAAATCCTCGACCACCAGCCAGCCGACGGCGATGCGGCCGCGCTCGGTCTCGATCAGCCGGCGCTCCTGCAAGGCGCGCAATGTGACGACCGTGCTCGCAACCGAGAGTGCCAGGCCAAAGACCAGGCCCGAGGCCAGCGACCAGCCCAGCATGCGGGCAAGGCCCAGCCCCAGCAGCGTGCCGAAGCTCATCTGCAGGATCGCGCCGGGCACCGCGATCGCCTTCACCGCCAGCAAATCTTTGAGCGAAAAATGCAGGCCGACGCCGAACATCAGCAGCACGACGCCAATTTCAGCCAGCTCGTCCGCCAGATGCTGATCGGCGACGAAGCCCGGGGTGAACGGCCCGACGAGGACGCCGGCGAGAAGATATCCGACCAGCGGCGAGACGCGCAGGCGATGGGCGAGCGTTCCCAGCACGAAGGCCAGGACCAGCGCGCCCACGATCGTCGTCACCAGGCCGGAGGAATGATCCATGTTACCTCTCGAATCGCTGGCCTAGCTTTACCGATGGCAGCGCACCGGCACAACCGCGCACGCGAGAGGGTTTGTTGGTGACGCCGCCCTTTGCGCTAGGCCAGCGCGTAAACCGCCTGTTCGGTCGCGACGTAATCGATGCGCCGGTCGGCGAGAGCGCGGGCGCATTCCTGGGGGCTGTTGATGATCGGCTCCTCATGCACATTGAAGCTGGTATTCACCAGCACCGGAACGCCGGTCAACGCCTTGTATGCCGAGAGAATGTCGTAATAGAGCGGGTTCTGTGCCCGCTCGATCACCTGCGGGCGCGCCGTGCCGTCGACATGCACCACCGCCGGGATGCGGCTGCGCCACTCGTCCTTGACCCCGCAGGTAATGGTCATGAAGCGCGCGGCATAGCGCTTGGCCGGGCCGAGATCGAATACCGTCTCGGCGTCATCGGCCATAATCACGGGCGCAAACGGCATGAACTCGCTGCGCGAAAGCCGATCGTTCAGGATCTGGTTTATCTGCCCGTTGAGGGGCGACGCCATGATGGTGCGCGCGCCCAGCGCGCGGGGACCGTATTCCATACCTCTTGTATAGATCGCGACGATGCCGCCTTCGCTCAGCAGCTTCGCGGACGTTTCGATGCTGGTGGTCGAGATCCGTTTGAATGTCGCATCGCCACCCAGGCAGGCATCGATACCGGTGCCGAAATCGCGGCCGTAATAGAGCGTATCGAGACGATAGCGCTGGGCGAGCCAGTGCTCCAGCCCGTCACGCCGCAACAGATAATCCATGACATTGCCATAGGGCTGGCCCTGATCGCCCATGGCGGGGAAGACGAAGACTTCCTCGATCGGCAGTTCCTCCACCAGTCGTTGATTGAGCCGCACATTGGCGAATACACCGCCAGCTACGCCGAGAAAACGGCGGGGATGGCGCTTCAGGATGGTGCCGACCGCCTCGAGCAGACAGTTTTCCAGCAGCAGTTGCGCTGAGGCGGCGATGTCTTCGCGCGATACCCCGGCGCAAAGCCCCTGGACGCATTCGGCCATCGCCTCGTAGCTGGCGAAGTCGCTCTGCACCTCGCCATTGTCCTCGACGCGGAAATGCCGGGCGAGGGCCTCGTAGAATACAGGCTTGCCATAGGCGGCGAGGCCGGTGAGCTTTCCTTCATGGCGATTGCGCTTGTAGCCCAGCACTTCCGTTGCCTGGCTATAGACTTCACCCAGGCTGTCGATCCGTGCGGGCGCGAACACCGCCTCGTCGCCGCCATAGAGCGTCTCCAGCTTGCCTTGGCCGAACAGACGAATCGAATACTGGGCGTTATCGCCCTTGCCGTCGGCCGTATAAAGAAGTGCCTCGTCCCAGTCGGTGTGGAAAAGACATGGCAGTGCGTGGGCCAGATGATGATTGGTAAAGGTGACCTCGATGTCGGGGCGAAAGCCGAGATCGCGCAGCATGCTGGGCGCGTCGAAGAAGGAGAGGACGTCCAGCGTATTGAAGCGCTGGCATTCGGTCAGCAGGAGGCGCTGCTTTTCCCGGCCCAGCGCCCGGCGCAGCCGTCGCGTGGTCATGCGCGCCAGGTGCGGATAGCGAAAATAGCGTTCCGGAAAACTGCCGAGGCCCAGTGCCAGCACATCGACATCCCCGCGCCTGCGCCCGGCAATGGCGAGGCATTCGTCGATAGCTTCGTCGGGCATGCGGCCAGCATCGCATTTTATGCGAGTCAGCCGCTCTTGCGAGACCGCGGCCAGCAGCCGGTAATCGTCGAACAGACACGCCGTATTGTCGTGAAATGCGCAATGCACGCCGAGGATAAGCATGGCGGCTGTTTTTAGGAGATTGCGGCGAAAGGGTCGATGGGAAAATTCGCCTCGGTCTGACTTCGCAGCAAAAGGGGACGATCGCCGCTATTGCCCTCGGCTCCGCCAATGTTAGCCTCACCTGGAACCGACGTCAGGCGAACTACCCCGATGAATCAAAGACCGCGATGAGCGAACCCGCACGAGTGGCCGGGCAGTGGCTTCCAGCGTGGCTCGGCGGCCGGCCACGTTCCTGTCTTCGCCCCGCTGCTGCGAAGGAAACCTGGAAATCCACCTGGGGCACGATTTTCAGCCTGCAGCCCGTCATCGTCGCGTCATGGCCCTCGATCGGCTTTCCGCTCGGCATTGCGAACCCGTTGGGGGCCTGGCTGCATGACATGCGGATCGAATTCCTGATGATGCCGGCCTGGGCCTGGGAACTGCCGGAGATCTACGGCGACATCCTGACTCATGCGGCCGAGCATTGCCGCCGCCACTCGCGCCACCGCTTTTCCTTCCTGTGCAGCACACCGGCGCAGGAGCCGCCATTCGCCGCAGCTGGCTGGCCGGTGACGACAATGAACGCCAATATGTTCCTCGACGAATCGACCTTCCGTCCCTTGCCGCCGGCGGAGCCCGCCTTCACGGCGGTCTATAATGCGCGGCTCAGCAAGGACAAGCGCATCGATCTTGCCGCCGGAATCGAGCGGGCATGTTTCATCTATTTTTATACCGACGAGCTCACGGTCAGCGAATTTCACGCCGAACATGCGCGTCTCTCGGCAATGATGCCGACCGCCACCTTCCTCAACCGGCTGACCCCCCAGGGCTGCGAGTATCTTTGGGGCAAAGACATCAACCTCGCGCTCAACCGCTCGCGCGTCGGGCTCTGCCTCTCGGCGGTTGAGGGCCAGATGCGGGCCAGCATGGAATACATGCTCGCGGGATTGCCCATCGTCTCCACCCCCAGCATCGGCGGCCGCGACTATTTTTTCGATCCCGATTATTGCGTCATTGCGCCAGCTGATCCGCGTTCGATCGCCGACGCCGTCGCCGCGCTGGCCGCCCGCAACATCCCGCGCGACTATATCCGGCAGAAAACCCTGGCACGGGTCGAGCGCGAGCGCGCCCGATTCATCGCCTTTGTGCAGGATCGCATCGAGCGTGGCGGCGGCGCCCTCGATTTTGCCGCGCGGTTTGAAGAGATGGTCCGCAGTTGGCAGATCAAACCCTGGCTGAGCGATGTCCGTGGCTTCGCCGAACGGCTGGACTCCGCCGTCATTGAAGCGCGCCGGCGGCGCTAACCCGCCTCAGCCCGTGAAGTCGAAATGGCGGCGCTGTGGGTTTGGCTCCTTGGCGCCGGCGGCCAATGCCGCCCATTCCGCCTCCAGCACGCGAAGTACGGCCGGCAGGCGCAAATGCCGGGAAAACCGTGCCGCCACGCGAGCCGCCGCGGCCTCGCCCATCGCGCAACGCTCGGCCGGCTTCAGGGCCAGTGCGCGCTCTATTGCGAGGCGCAGCCCCTCGGCCGTGGTGAAATCGCCCAGCAAGCCGCTCTTGCCATCGATGATCGCCTCTCGGGCGGAATCCATGTCGTGGGCGAGACAAGGCAGACCAGCCCCCATCGCCTCCAGCAGGCTCAGGGCAAACCCCTCGACCAGGCTGGGCAGGATGAAAAGGTCGAGCGCCGCCAGGCTGTCCGCCGTATTCGTTTTCCAGCCGCCGAAGAGGACGCGCTCGCCCAGGCCAAGCGCCCGGCATTGCTGCTGAAGCTCGGCCCTCTTCCAGCCATCGCCAATCAGCATCAGTCGGATATCCTGAGCGCTGGCGAGCCCGGCAAACGCGTCGATCAGGACATCGATGCGCTTTTCCGGGGCAAGGCGGCCGGCATAACCCAGGACAATCGTATTGTCCGAGAACCCGAGATGATGGCGCACGCCATTGCGCACATCGGCTCGCTTTCTGAAGGCGGCAACGTCGATCCAGTTCAGGCAGGTGACCACTTTTTGCGGCGGCAGGTAGCCGCCGGCAATGGTGCTGAGCCTCGTCTCCTCGGAGACGGCGATCGCCCGGTGAATTAGCCGGCCCATCAGCCGGCGGCGTAGGCGGCGCCAGAAACCGCTGGGCGCGTCCGCTCTGGCGGGCCGATGCTCGATAGTGAAGACGCGCCGGGCGCGCGAGCGGATGGCGAGCAGTGCGCTCAGCGGCGTATCGCCCGCGGTGCCGCGGCAGAGGACCATCTCCCAGCCGCGATAAGGTGTCAGCAGCGTACGCCATTCGAGAAACGAGCCGCGGCGCGAGGCTGGCTGGGGCAAGGGCACCGTCCGCACATTGACAAGCGAGCCCGCCAGCAGCTGGGTGAAATAGTCGATGCTGGTGTTGAGGATCGCCACGTCGTCGCCGCCATGCCAGAGGCCGCGGGCCACATCGACTGTATGGATGTGGAGTCCGCCTGGCTCCGAACTGCCGCCGATGAAAAGAATTTTTCGGCGCTGCGTCATACCTCAGGCGCTCTCCCCGCCCCTTGTGTGTCCAGCACATCGCGCATCGCGCGCGAGGCCAGCGCCACGGCAGCATCCCGGTCGTAATCGTTGTGCGCCATGGCAAGGGCTGCATCGCCGATGCGCTGGGCATAATCCTTGTCGGCCAGCAACCGGATGCAGGCATCGGCGAAATCCACCATGGAATCGCGCAGCAGGATGCTTTCCCCGTCGCGGAACAGCAGGCCCTCAGCGCCGATGGTGGTGGAAACGCAAGGCCGGCCGTGTACCGCCGATTCCACGATCTTGAACCTGGTGCCGGATCCACGGCGAATCGCCACCGCCGTCAGCCGCGCGCGGGCGTAGAGGGGCGCCAGATCTTTCACGAAACCCAGCATCTCGATGCCCTCAGCCGCATCGTTTGCCTGCACCAGCCTCTCGCCGCCCTCGCCCGCCACCAGCAGGCGCGCCTGCGGCATCCCCCGGCGCACCAGCGGCCAGATTTCCTGGCGCAGCAGCGCGAGTGCTTCTCGGTTGGGCGGATAAAGCATGATGCCGACGAAGACGGCGATCGGCTCATCGCCGAGTGGCACCGGGCTGACCGAAGCAATGACATTGGGAATGACCGATATCGGCAGGCCCGGTGCAAGTCTTGCCAGCCGATCCCGATCCGTTTGCGAGCAGACCGCGGCTCGCGCGGCGCGAGGCGCCAGTCGCGATTCCGCATGGCGGGCAATCAGGGCGGTTGCGAGCGCACCCAGGCGGCCGCGCAATCCTGGCAAAACCGCGCCACGCCGCGCCATGCGGACATGCTCCAGGTTTGGGTAATCGGCGAGAAGCGGCGGGTAAGCAAGATCGGCGCGCCGGAAGGCCGCCTGGGCGCCCAGCGCATCGCAGACGGCGAGATCAGGCTTGACCGCGTGCAGGATCATCCGCAGCAACGCGGCCTGACGCGCCCCGCAGGTGCGCATATTGGGTTTGGCATCGAAGAACCCCACGGCACCGCGCCATTGCCAGAGCTGGTCGGCGACGCGTTCGCCGAACCTGCGCCGCTCGCCCGGCAAACCGGCCGGGCAAAGCCAGATGGCACCCTGGAAACCCCAGTGCTTTTCCACCGTCGCCAGCAGTGCTTCGGCATCTGCCTGGTCCGGCGGCTCCGGCTTGGGCCAGAAGAACAGGATATTGGCAGGGCCGGTTTTCATGGCCGCGTCGATGAGAACGCGCAGGCGCAAAAACGCGCCGAAAACATGGAGATCGATATCGAACGGTATGAATTCGCTGGCGAGTAGGATACGCGGCTCATTCGAGCCGGCTCGGCGGTTCGCCGCATGGGCGATCGTGAGATCGGGCGGATAATGGCCACGGATGACAGACCAGATATCCAGCGGCCGAAGGATGCGCAGGCAACCCAGAAGCTCATGGACGGCTGCACGACGACGGCGCACGGCAATCGCTTGGCGGATCGCCGAAAGCGCTATGCGAAGACTGGCCTGGCGTGCCCAGGGACGGGCCCATCTGGCGTCGGCGGGTGCCAGGCGCGCTTCCATGCGCTGCTGGATCAGCGCGATCTCGCGCCGTTTGCGCCGGGTATTCTGCAATGCGCTGGATTGGGACGTGGCATGCAGGCGCTGTTCGGCGAGCGCTTCTGGCTCGTACCAGATGGGATAGGCCAGTGCGAGGCGCTGCCACATATCGGCATCGAGAGCATAGACGAGGCCGGGATCGAACCCGCCGAGTGCTTCCGGCACGCCGCCTCGCAGCACGATGGCGGCGCACTGGATGGTGAGGTTGACGAAAACATGCGTCAGCCAATCGTAAAGAATGCCGGCAGGCCGATCGGGCATATGGCCGCGGCGAACGAGCGCGCCCGCTTCATCGATGAAGACATGCTGGCAAAAGGCGGCGCCAATCGAAGGCTCGCGGTCAATGCCGCGGGCCATCGCGGCATAGAAACCCGGTCTGATGCGGTCATCCTGATGCAGGATATGGAGCCACCGCCCGCGGGCGAGCGCCAGGCAGCGGTTCCAGTTTCCGGCGATTCCGTGATGAACATCACTGCCATGGAATTCCACGCCGGTGAAGCCGGCCTTGCCTAGAAACCCCGCGCCGTCGAAATGCGGCGAGCCGTCATCGACCAGGGCGATCTGCATCTGCGAGCGCGCAATGCCGGCGGCCAGCACGCTCTCGATCGTCTCGCGCAGCAGCCGGGGATCGGGATTCCAGCAAGGGATCATTACCGACCAGAAGGGCCGGCTGTCCGCTTCCATCTGTTGGTCCGCGCCCTTGTTCACGCGCGACATCTATATTCCGGATAGACGATGCCGAGCGACCAGGCAGCCGTACCCAGGAATTCCGCCGACCTCAACAAATGGGACAGCGCCGCCGCGCGCGATTGCGTCAGCGCCGCCGTTGAGCGCAACAGAAAACCTATCGATCGCAGCACCGCCGCTGCCCCGTGGCCCAGCCGTTTGTGGCGCCCGTCAGATTGCCAGCAGACGTGGCCCAGCGTACCGCCATTGCGGAAGCTGCGCCGCAGCAGCCAACGAAGCGTGGTGCGCGAGGCATCGCGAAATTCGAAGGTCCGGGCATCGGTGGCGGCCACGAAACGCGCGCCCGTCCGGGCCATACGATAGAACAGATCGACGTCTTCACCCCCGATCAGGCCGAGCCTGACATCGAATGGCGCGCGTGCATCAGGCAGACTGGCACGGCGGACATAGGCGTTGGATGTGCGCGTCAGATACCACCCCACAGCCTCGCCATTGGCGAGGTCGGGATATTTGAAGAGGCGGCATTCACGGATCCAGGTCGGCGGCTCACCGCTAAAGCGGTAGGAGACGGAACCGAAGGCAGCGTCTGCCTTCGCGCGCATCGCTTCGCGATGCAGGGCTGCCAGCCAATCCGGCGTTGCCTCCTCATCATCGTCGATGAAGGCGATAAAACGGCTGTCGCTGGCCGCAACAGCCCGGTTGCGGCACTGGGCGATCCCCCGCACCGGCTGTTTCACATAACGCAGGCGCAAGCGGTCCTTAAATGTTTCGCAGATGCTGCTCGCACTGCCGGCAGCGTCATTGTCGACGACGATGACCTCAAAGGCCGGGACATCACCCCGCTGGATTTCGAGTGATCTCAGCAACCGCGCGAGGCCATCGGGCCGACGGAATGTGGCTATGCAGACCGACGCCTCCATCGGATCACCATAGCCAGCTTCGATGATTTGACAATCTGGGCGGGCAGCGCGGCGGCATTGCCAGCCGTCAGACGCATGTCAGACGGGCAGCCGGGAGGTCGCGCCGCGAAGATTGCTAGAGCGGGTTGGCCGAGAAGGTATCGCAGTTCGAAAGCTGGCCCGATTGCAGCCCGCGCGTGAACCAGCGCTTGCGCTGCGCCGAGGTGCCGTGGGTGAAGGAATCGGGTACCGCATAGCCTTGGGCCTGCTTCTGCAGGGTATCGTCGCCGATGGCCGACGCCGTCTGCAATGCTGCATCGACGTCGCCATCCTCCAGAAACTTCAATTTGGCCTGGGAGCGGTTGGCCCAGAGCCCGGCGAAGCAATCGGCCTGGAGTTCGACCCGCACCTGGATCTGATTGGCATCGCTCTCGCTGGCGTCCTGCTGCATCTTCGTGGCCTTTGGCAGGATGCCCAGCACGTCCTGCACATGATGGCCCACCTCATGGGCGATCACATAGGCTTGCGAAAATTCGCAAGCCTTGCTGCCGGCAGGACACCCACCCAGCTGCGTCTGGATTTCATCGAAGAATTCAGTATCGAGATAAATCTTCTCGTCATTCGGGCAATAGAACGGACCCATGGCCGATTCCGCGCGCCCGCAAGCCGAGCGGGTCGATCGCGCGAACAGCACCAGCTTGGGTGCGGTATAGGTGACGTTGCGCTCGGCCAGGATCTCGGTCCAGCGGTCTTCGGTATCGCCCAGCACGGCGGCAACAAAAGGCTCGCCCGGATAATTGGCGAGACTGCCGGAGCCAACCTGGCCTGGATTGCCCCCATCCGGATTTCCGGTATCGGGCGGGTAGGTTTCCTGCTGCGAGCCGCCATTCATCAGCGCGTCGAGCATCACCCGGGGATCGACCCCAAGCGCCCAGGAGATGAGGAAGATGACGACGATAGCGCCAATACCCAGCCGCCCGCCGCCCAGGCGGAAGCCGCCGGAGGGGCTGGAGCCGCCAAAGCCGCCGCTTTCGCCCTGTTCCACATTGCTGCTGCGGCGGAAATTGTCCCAGCGCATGGCCCGTCCTTTCCTGAAGCAACGCGCCCTGAAACAACCCGGCAAGGGCCAACTGGGTCCCGCTTTGCCCCGGCGAACTATCCGATTGGCTGATTTATAGTATTTTGCTTATGTTTGGTGGACTTAATCTCGCAAACCGACACGGGACAGCGCTAAGATGAATGGCTCGGCCAGACTTAGGGGGAAGCATGAGCAAGCGGGTCTTTAAGGTCATCCTGATCAAGCCCTCCCATTACGATCACCAGGGCTATGTGATCCAGTGGCATCGCTCGACCATTCCTTCCAACAGCCTGGCGAGTGTACGCGGCATCCTGGCGATCTGCGCCGAGCAACAGGCGCTGGGACCTGATGTCGATATCGACATCGAGGCCTATGACGAGTGCAACACGATCGTCGACATCAAGGGCGCCATCCGCCGCATCAAGGCCGCGGGCGGCGGCTTCGTCGGCCTTGTCGGCGTCCAGACCAACCAGTTCCCCCGCGCCGTCGATATCGCCCGGCAGTTCCGCACCGCCAAGCTGCCGGTGGTGATCGGCGGATTCCATGTGAGCGGCATACTATCCATGCTGCCGGAGCTGACGGCCGATCTGAAGGAAGCGCTTGCGCTCGGCATCAGCTTCTATGCCGGCGAGAGCGAAGGCCGGATGAGCGACCTGCTACGCGACATCGACCAGGGCAAGATGAAGCAGATCTACAATTTCCTGCACGATGCGCCGGGCATGGAAGCCGCCGCCCTGCCGCTGCTCCCCACGGAAACGGTGGCGCGGGTCGCCGGCAAATATGCGAGTTTCGACGCCGGACGCGGCTGCCCGTTCCAGTGCAGCTTCTGCACCATCATCAATGTCCAGGGCCGCAAGTCGCGCTATCGCACCGCCGATGACGTGGAGGCGATCGTGCGCGCCAATGTCGCGCGCGGCATCTTCCGCTTCTTCGTCACCGACGACAATTTCGCGCGCAACAAGAACTGGGAAGCGATTCTCGACCGGCTGATCGAGATGCGCAAAGAAGGCACACGCTTCCGCTTGCTTCTGCAGGTCGATACGTTGTGCCATCACACGCCCGGA
>DASXQK010000149.1:0-3186 GCA_036493015.1 Dongiaceae bacterium
TCGATGGTCCCCGCAGCTTCGAAACCAGGTCCGCAGTCAACGTCATGGCGTCCGCTTCGCCGCGAATCTTTCGCTCGCTCATCCCGCGGCAGCGACCTCGTGGCTGGCCGGAGCTTCGGCGAGCTGATCGGCGAGCGCCGCCAGCAACCGCTCGCGGATCGCCTTCAACCGTTTTTCGTCCTCGATCTTCAGGCCGAACTGGTCCTTGACGTAGAACACGTCGACCGCCCGCGCGCCGAAGGTTGAGATCTTGGCGCTAACGATCTGCAGCTTGAGATCGGCGATGGCGTGGGTCAGGCGATAGAGCAGGCCTTTGCGGTCGCGGCCATTGACCTCGATCACCGTATGGCCGGCGCTTGCCTTGTTGTCGATCAGCACGCGCGGCGCCACGGTGAAGACCTCGAACCGGCTGGGCCAGGCCGGTGCGGGCAAGACGAGCTCATCGGCATCCGACGGCGCGTCGATGGCATGTTCGATGATGGTCGCGAGCCGCGCCAGCTTGTCCGCCCGCTCGAAAGCGCCACCCGCATCCTGGATGGTGAAACTGTCCAGCGCCATGCCGTTGCTGAGGGTGACGATGCGGGCATCGACGATATCGGCACCGGCGAGCGCGAAGGCGCCCGAAAGCACCGAGAACAGCCCGAGGCGATCCTTCACATAGATTGTAACATCGGTGGAGGCTCGCCCGGTATCGACCCGGGTTTCGATGGCAAGGGGCGCCTGATCGTCTTCCGCCGCGCGCACCAGGCGCGCCTGGCGGGCAAGCGTGTCGCCATCGAAGGCCAGCCAATAGGCGGGATGTCCGCGCGCGATATGGCGCTCGACCTCCTCGGCCGGCCAATCGGAAAGCGCCTCGGCGAGCGCCTTGGTTGCCGCCGCAACCCGCGTTTCCGCAGCCCCGGCGCCAAGTCCGCCGGACAGCTTTTCCTCCGCGCGCCAATAGAGCTCGCGCAGCAGCGTCGCCTTCCAGTTGTTCCAGGTCTTAGGCCCGACGGCGCGGATATCGGCGACGGTCAGCACCAGCAGCAGGCGCAGCCGCTCCAGCGACTGCACCGAAGCCACGAAATTCTCGACCGTCTGGGGATCGTCGATATCGCGCTTGAAGGCGGTATTGCTCATCAGCAGATGGTTCAGCACCAGCCAGGCGACCTGCTCCGTTTCCTCATCGCTGAAGCCCAGGCGCGGGCCAAGCTGCTGGGCGATCTCCGCGCCCAGCTCGGAATGATCGCCGCCGCGCCCCTTGGCGATATCGTGCAGCAGGACAGCGAGATAGAGCACGCGGCGCGAGAGCACTTGATGGACGACCGAGGAGGCGATCGGCGCCTCGTCCTTGAGGGCACCTTCCTCGATGCGATGCAGGATGCCGATGGCGAACAGCGTGTGCTCGTCCACCGTGTAGTGGTGATACATGTCGTATTGCATCTGCGCCACGACCCGGCCGAAATCGGGAATGAAGCGGCCGAACACGCCCGCCTCGTTCAGGCGGCGCAACGTCGCCTCCGGGCCCTTGGGCGAGGTCAGCATGGCGACGAACAGGCGATTGGCTTCGGCGTCACGGCGCAGCGCCTTGACCAGCTTCAGATGGCGGGTGACGAGGCGCAGCGCGGCGGGATGGATATCGAGATCGCGGCGCTGGGCGACCTCGAACAGGCGCAGGATGTTGACCGGCTGATCGGTGATGAATTTGGGCCCGGCAATGCTGAGCCTGCCCCCCTCCACCGGAAAGCCTTCGACATCGCGCCGGCGCATCCCGATGCTGGGAAGCCTCAGGAACGGCTTGCGCTGATGGGCCGCCTCGATTGCCGCGCAGAAGATGCGGGTCAGATCGCCGACGCTCTTGGCGACCAGGAAATAATGTTTCATCAGTCGCTCGACGCCGCGCGTGCCGGCATGATCGGTATAGCCGATGCGCCGCGCCAGTTCCGGCTGCAGATCGAAGGTCAACCGTTCTTCCGGCCGGCCGGCCAGGAAATGCAGATGACAGCGCAAGGTCCACAAGAACGCCGCGGCCTTTTTGAATGTTGCGACCTCGTCATGGGTCAGCACGCCGCGTTCGACCAGGCCCGCGATGTCTTCCACCGGATAGAGATATTTGGCGATCCAGTAGAGGGTGTGCAGATCGCGCAGGCCCCCCTTGCCCTCCTTGATATTGGGCTCCAGCGAATAGCGCGAATTTCCCAGGCGCTTGTGACGCTCATCGCGCTCGGCGAGCTTGGCTTCGACGAAGTCGAGGCCGTTGCCGGTGACGACCTCGCGCCCGAAGCGTGAGCGCAGTTCCTGATAGAGCCGCTGATCGCCCCAGAGATATCGCGCCTCCAGCAGGCTGGTGCGGATGGTCATGTCGGCCAGCGACAGGCGCATGCAATCATCGACCGAGCGCGTGGCATGGCCGACCTTGAGGCCCAGATCCCACAGGCGATAGAGCATGAACTCAACCACCTGCTCGCTATGGGGGGTGAGCTTGTAGGGCAGCAGGAACAGCAGATCGATGTCGGAGAAGGGCGCCAGCTCCCCACGCCCGTACCCGCCGAGCGCCACCAGCGCCAGATGCTCGCCCGCGCTGGGATTGGCGATGGGGTAGGCGATCTGGGTGGTGTGGTCGTAAAGGGCGCGGATCAGCTGATCCATCAGGAAGCAGGTCTCGCGCCCGACGTCTTCGCCCGCTGCTTCCGAGCGCGCATCGGCCTCGAAGCGCCGGCGGATTTCCGCCCGGCCCGCGCTATGCGCTCGTTTAAGCACGTCCAGCAACGCGCCGTCACCGCGCGGGGCGGCCTCGGCGAGGTCGCTGGTCAGGCGGCGGCGGTCGATGATGGCGCGCTGGTCGCGGATAGCATCCATGGCGGGCGATTATGGCACTAAACCGTCTGGACCCTCACCCCCCATCGCTTCGCGATGGGCCCCCTCTCCCAGCGGCCTGATCCCGGCGCTGTGGGCGCCGGGCGAATCAGTCCGCCAAACTTAAGTCGTTGGTTCGATTCAGCCGTCGGTATAATTCCCGACGGCATCGAACCAATTTCGCGGGCGAGGGGATGAGATGGCGCTGTTCGTCTCCCTCTCCACCCGCAAGGGGGAGAGGGTTGGGTGAGGGGGCCCCGAAAGCGCTAATCCCGCGACAGTCCAATCGAAGCCAGTTCCGACAGGGTGGCCGCGCGGTCTTCGAACAAGAAGAACTCGTCGAGCTGGGGC
>DASXQK010000150.1:0-12725 GCA_036493015.1 Dongiaceae bacterium
GGGAAAGATGCGCGCGACCAGGCCACAGCGCTCGGCCTCGGCGGCATCCATCATCCGCCCGGTCAGGATCAGATCCATGGTCTTGGCCTTGCCGATGGATCGGGCGAGGCGCTGGGTCCCGCCGGCGCCGGGCAGGGTTCCGATGGTGATTTCCGGCTGGCCGAACTTGGCGGTGTCGGCGGCGATCACGATGTCGCACATCAGCGCCATCTCGCAGCCGCCGCCCAGCGCATAGCCCGCCACCGCCGCGATGGTCGGCTTGCGGCACTGGCTCAGCCTCTCCCAGTCGCGGGTGATGAATTCCTCCATATAAACGTCGGAGAAGGTCTTCTCCTTCATCTCCTTGATATCGGCGCCCGCGGCGAACGCCTTTTCGCTGCCGGTCAGCACAATCACAGCCACGGACTGATCCGCCTCGAGCTGGTCAAGCGCCTGCTTCAATTCGCCAGTTAGAGCCGCGTTCAGCGCATTCAGCGCCTGGGGCCGGTTGAAGGTGACGAGGCCGACGGCCCCTTTCGTCTCGACGATCAGGTTTTGATAGCTCATGGCGGCTCCAGGTTCGAAAAGGACGGGAAGGACCAGCGCAGCTTTGAATAGAGGATCGCTTCCGGCGTCAAGCCACGGCATGGCCGGTGGCCCGCAAAACAGTTCACCTTGGTCCGGACCGCGGGAGCGCGTTATGGTGGCGATCACAAATGCCGGGGGGATATTTGGCCAAGGATCGAACAACAGGGGCCACCCATGCGTCGATAGCCGCGCCTGACGGCGCTGCTGCCGGGAGTCGCGCATGAAGCGCGGGGATTTCACCCTCAGCGCAGCGTTCGTGGCGCCGGCCGGCGCGATGGAGCGCAGGTTGACCCAGATCTGGGAATCGGTCTTCGACATCGCCGGGCTCGGCGTCGAGGATGACTATTTCGAGCTGGGTGGCGAATCCCTGACCGCGGTGACGCTGTTCACCGAGCTGGAACATGTCTTCGGGCCGATGCCGCCTCTTTCCACCCTGCTGGATTACCCCACGATCCGCAAACTGGCGGGCCGATTGGAACAACTGGGCGTCCGCCTTCCCGAAAGCATCGTGCTGACTGTCCAGGGCAAGGGCCGGCGCGTGGCGCTGTTTCATCTCCATGCAGCCCTGGGCAATGTGTTGTTTGTGCGGCGCCTGCTGCCCTTCCTTGATGGCGAGCAACCGCTCTATGCCATTCCGGCCCGCGGTCTGCAGTTGGGCGAGACGCCCCATCGACATTTCGATGCCATGGCGGCCGATTACTGCGCCGAGATCCGGCGCCTGCAACCCAAGGGGCCCTATCTGCTGGCGGGGCATTGCGTGGGGGGCCTCATCGCCTATGCCATGGCCCAGCATTTTGTGAGCCAGGGCGAATCCGTCGCGGGCGTGGTGATGATCGATCCCGATTATCATCCCCATGCCGTGCCCTGGCTTCATTGGAAGAACCCATCGGCACTGCATATCAAGCTTTGGCGCCAGATCCTTCGCCCGATCTGGTTTGCCCGGCTCTGGCTGAGGCGTCTGCCGCTGCGCCTTCGCGGCCGGCTGCCTTCAGAGCCGCAAGTGACCGGCCTGCAGCGCCAGCGCCGCGCGGCGGTGCGCGAGGGGATCCGGACGGCGCTGATGGCCTATCGGCCGAAGCCCTATGACGGCAAGGTCTTCATCATCTGTTCGGCAGAGCGCCGTCACCTGCTGGCCAGGCCCGGCACCGGCTGGCCTTCGCTGGCTCCGCAGGTTGAATTCATCGATATCAGCGCGTCCCATGACGAGTTCTTCATCGGCGCCCTGCCGGAAGTGGGTCATGCGCTTGATACCATCCTGGCTGCGATCCAGCCGGCAGCCGCCGATCAAAGAGAGCGCGCGGCGGCGGAATAGTTTCTGCTTCTGTTATTTCTATTTGGCTATTTTTGCTTGCGGGGGCAGTAGAAGCTGGCGCGGCCCGATTGCACGATGCGCTTGATGCCGCCAGTGACGGCGGGATCGCAGGTGCAGCCGCGGCAGCGCAGGCCCTCGCGCTCATAGACCCGCCAGCGCTTCTGGAAATAGCCAAGCTCGCCATCGGTCTGCACATAGTCGCGTAACGACGAGCCGCCGGCGGCGATTGCCTCGTTCAGCACCACGCGCACCATGCGCGCCAGCTTATCCGCCCGCTCACCCTGCACGGATTTGGCCAATCGCTTGGGCGAAATTCCGGCGCGAAACAGCGCCTCCGAGGCATAGATATTGCCGATGCCGGCCACCACCCGCTGGTCGAGCAGGGCCGCCTTGATCGGCGTGAGCTTGCCCTTGAGCGAGGCGGCCAGGCTCTTGCCGGTGAAATCGGGGCTGAGCGGCTCCGGCCCCAGCCCGGCCAGCAGCGCATGCTCGCCCAGCTTATCCTCGGTGGTCAGATCCATGACCCCGAAGCGCCGGGCATCGTTGAAGCGCAGCACGGTACCGTCATCGGCATAGAAGACAACATGGTCGTGGGTATCCAGCACCGGCTCGCCCTTGCCCAGCAGCATGCGGCCGCTCATGCCGAGATGGCAGAGCAGCACTTGGGCGTCGTCGAAATGCATCAGGATGTATTTGGCCCGCCGGTCGATGCGCTCAAAGCGCCGCCCGGTAATGCGCTGGGCAAAATGAGCCGGCATGGGCCGGCGCAGATCGGGCCGGCGCTGGAGCAGCCGGGTCAGCACCCGGCCCCGCAAATGGGCGTCCAGACCTCGGCAAACCGTTTCAACTTCAGGCAATTCTGGCATGGCGGCGGCAACGTAGCGTGTTGCAGGGCAGCGCGCTATGTTCGCCAGCATGGAAGAGGGCAAGGCCTGGTTCGGCTTTCGCCGCGTGGAAGCGGAGGAAAAGCCCGCTCTGGTACGCGGTGTGTTCGAGCGTGTCGCCGGCCGCTATGACCTGATGAACGATCTGATGTCGGGCGGCATTCACCGGCTGTGGAAGGCTGAACTCATCGATTGGCTGAACCCGCGGCCCGGCGAAATGCTGCTGGATGTGGCTGGCGGCACCGGCGATATCGCCTTCCGCTATCTGGATCGCACAAGCAAGACGGGCCGCGTCGTCGTCTGCGATCTGACGCCCGCCATGCTGGATGTCGGGCGCGACCGGGCCATCGATCGCGGCATTGTCGCCGGCATCGAATGGGTGGCTGGCGATGCGCAAGCCCTGCCGCTTCACGACCGCAGTGCCGACGCCTATACGATCGCCTTTGGACTGCGCAACGTGACCGATATCGATCGCGCGCTCGCCGAGGCGCATCGCGTACTGAAGCCCGGTGGGCGTTTCATCTGCCTGGAATTCAGTCAGGTCGTGCTGCCGATGCTGAAGCAGCTTTATGACCTTTATTCCTTCCGTGTCCTGCCCTGGATGGGACGGCTCGTTGCCGGCGACAAGGATTCATATGTCTATCTGGTGGAAAGCATCCGCCGCTTTCCCGCGCAAGGCGCATTGATCGAACGCATGAAGGCCGCGGGCTTCGGCCAGACCAGCTATCGCAACCTCTCCGGCGGTATCGCGGCCCTGCATTCCGCTTGGCGGATCTAAAAGACCCGTGTCCCGATCCCGAAATTTGTCGAATCAGATTTCCGCTGGCTGCGGGACACAAGCCATTGATTCGAGTGGCTTGCTTATCCCCGAAATTCGAATGAGAATTTCTGGGGCAGGACACTAGGTGTTCCGCAGCCTTCGCAATATCGCCCGGCTGCTGACGGTCGCCCGCTGCCTCGCCCGCCATGGCGCGCTGTCGCCCTTCGCCGAACAGATCGAGGGGGCGGGCCTGGCGCCGGCCATCCTGTTCGCCACGCGCCTGTTCACCCGCGGCGACGATGCCAGGGGCCGGCCGGGCGAAAGGCTCGCGACCGCATTGGTGGAGTTGGGCCCGGTCTTCATCAAGTTTGGCCAGCTTCTCTCCACCCGCTCCGACATCCTGGGGGAACAGGTGGCGGCCGACCTCTCTCATCTCCGGGACCGGCTGGCAGCATTCCCGGCGGAACAGGCGCGGGCGACGATCTCCGGCGAACTCGGCCAGCCGCTCGAGGCGATGTTCGCCTCCTTCGACGACATTCCGGTCTCCGCCGCTTCGATCGCGCAAGTGCATTATGCCGTCACCAGCGAAGGCGAACCGGTGGCGGTCAAGGTGCTGCGGCCGGGCATCGAAGCCGGGTTTGCGCGCGACCTCGACCTGATGTTCTGGCTTGCGCAATGGGCCGAGCGTACCCAGCCCCGGCTTCGCCGCTTCAAGCCGCTGGCGGTAGCCGAGACGTTTCGGGCCATGTGCCGGATTGAGCTGGATCTGAGGCTTGAGGGTGCCGCCGCCGCCGAACTGGCGCAGAACTTCGCCGGCGACACCACATATAGAGTGCCGGCAATCGACTGGCGGCGCACGACGCGCCGGGTCCTGACCTTGGAGCGCCTGACGGGTATCCGCATGGATGACCGCGCCGCCATGCTGGCCGCCGGTCTCGATATCGATCTGGTATTGACCCGTGCGGCGGCGATCTTCTTCAAGCAGACCTTCCGCGATGGCTTCTTCCATGGCGACCAGCATCCCGGGAACATGTTCGTCGACATGGAGGGCAATATCGGGGCAGTCGATTTCGGCATCATGGGCCGGCTCGACCGCAAGCACCGCTATTACTTGGCCGATATGCTGCTGGGTTTCCTGCAGCGCGATTACGCGCGCGTGGCCGAGGTGCATTTTGCCGCTGGTTTCGTTCCAGCCAATCAATCGAAGGAAGACTTCACCCAGGCCTGCCGCTCCATCGGTGAGCCGATCTTCGGCCGGCCCCTGGCGGAGATTTCGTTTGCCCGGGTGCTGGGCCAGCTATTGAGCCTCTCGGAATCCTTCGAGATGGAGGCCCAGCCGCAGCTTCTGCTGCTGCAGAAGAATATGCTGATGGCCGAGGGCGTCAGCCGCGTGCTGAACCCGAATCTCAATATCTGGACACTCGCCCAGCCTCTGGTCGAGGAATGGATGCGCGAAAATCGCGGGCCCGAGGCGCGCATTGCGGAAGCCGCGCGCACCACCATCGATATCGCCCAGCGTATTCCCAATCTGGTCAGCGATATGGAGGCAGCCGCGGCCACCATCGCGCGGGGCGGCGTAAAACTGCATCCCGACACGTTGGGCGCCTTTGCCCGCGCCAATGGCGGCAGCCGCGGCTGGTTGATCTGGCTTGCCATCGGCGTGCTCGCGCTCGCTGTGATCCTCAGCCGCTAGGGCGACACCCCATGTCGATGAAGCGGACGGCGGTGGTGAGCGCGCTCTGGGCAGCGGGCGAAAGCTGGTCGCTGCGCGGCGTCTCCCTCGTCGTCTTTCTTATTCTCGCCCGGCTGGTCGATCCCGCTTCCTTCGGCCTCGTGGCACTCGCCGCCGTCTATGTGACGACAGTGCAGGCACTCTCCGACCAGGGCCTCGCCACGGCGCTGATCCAGCGCGAGCATCTGGAGGAGGCGCATAAGGATTCCGCCTTCTGGGCCAATCTTGCCGTCGGCGCGATCCTGGCGCTGGCCACGCTCGCCATCGCCGAGCCGGCAGCCGCCTTTTACAAGGAGCCAAGGCTGGCTTCGATTCTGCGCTGGTATGCGCTCTGGCCGCTGCTGGGTTCGTTATCGGTCGTGCAACAGGCGCTGCTGCGCCGGGCCCTGCGTTTCCGCGAACTGGCGCTGCGCCAGCTGGCTGGTGCGATCGCCGGCGGCATCGCCGGCATTGCCATGGCCTATGCCGGCATGGGGGTCTGGGCACTGGTTGCCCAACAGCTCGTCAACCAGGCCGTCGCGCTGGTCGTGCTTTGGTCGATCACCGATTGGCGGCCGCGCCTTTCCTTCTCCTATCAGCATTTCCGCCATCTCTTTGCTTTCGGCTTCAATGTGCTGGCGGCCAACGTGGTGCGCGCCATCGGCTTCCAGGCCGACCGGCTGGTGCTCGGCTATTTCCTCGGCACCACGGAGCTCGGCTATTACAGCGTCGCCCAGCGTTTGCTCGCCATCGTCACCGATTTCGTCGCCGGCAGTGCCGAGCGCATTGTCGTGCCGCTGTTTGCCCGCATCCAGGGAGACAGGGATCGGGTCAATCGCGGGTTGATGACGGCGCAGCGGGTGCTGACGCTGGGAACCATGCCGGCCTTCATCGGGCTTGCGGCAACCGCGCCGGTGCTGATGCCCGTCGTGCTCGGCCCGCAATGGCAGGCAAGCGTGCTCGCAACCCAGATCCTGGCCCTCGCTTCGCTCGGCTATTGCCTCAGCTTCTTCTTCGGCCATGTGCTGACGGCACTTGGCCGCCCCGGCTTGCGTCTTGGCATCGTGATCGCGCAAGCCATCGGCCAAACAGTGTTCTCGCTCATCGGCGTCAGGTTCGGCCTGGTCGGCGTCTGTCTTGCCGTGGTGGCGAACCAGGCGCTGTTCTATGGCGTCGAGCTCCTGTTCCTGCATCGCAATGCCGGCTTTTCGCTTGCCGCCTATTTGAGTGAGGCGCTGCTGCCGCTGGGGGCGTCGCTGATCATGGCGGCCGGCGTCGTGCTGCTGACAGGCGCTATCGGCGATCTGCGGCTGGTGTTGCAGCTTGCCGCGGAGATCGCGCTGGGCGCCGCGATCTATGGGGTCATACTCCTTATATTCGGCCGGCAACGCCTTAAGGAGCCGATTGCAATGGCCAAGGCCCTGAAACGATAGGCTTTTCAGGTCTGCGGCTTGCGGCCCGGGCGTCGAATGCCTAGGTTAGCGTCATCGTTCAAGATTGGCGGATAAGCCCTTTTGGGCACGCAAGGATCGGACATGCTGGCCGGCAAACGCATCTTGCTCGTCATCTCCGGCGGGATCGCCGCCTATAAAAGCCTGGAGCTGATCCGGCGCCTGCGCGAGCGTGGCGTTGGCGTACGCGCGATCCTGACCAAGGGCGGAGCCGAGTTCGTGACCCCGCTTTCCGTCGCGGCACTTAGCGAGAACAGGGTCTATCAGGAACTCTTCTCGCTCACCGACGAAAGCGAAATGGGCCATATCCGCCTGTCGCGGGAAGCCGATCTCGTGGTGGTGGCGCCTGCCAGTGCCGATCTGATCGCCAAGATGGCCCATGGCATTGCCGACGATCTCGCCTCCACCGCGCTGCTCGCCACCGACAAGGCGGTGCTGATCGCGCCATCGATGAACACCATGATGTGGCAGAACGCGGCCACGGCGGCGAACATCGCCACGCTGGCATCCCGCGGCATCCGCCAGATCGGCCCTGGCGCCGGCGATCTCGCCTGCGGCGAGATCGGCAGCGGCCGCATGGCCGAGCCGATGGAAATCCTGGCAGCGATCGAAAGCTATTTCGGCGCGCGGGCGCCGCTCAGCGGCCGGCGCGCCATCGTCACCAGCGGCCCCACCTTCGAAGCCATCGATCCGGTGCGCTTCATCGGCAACCGCTCGTCGGGCAAACAGGGCCATGCCATTGCTGCCGCCCTTGCGCGGCGCGGTGCCTCGACCGTCCTCGTCTCCGGTCCCACGGGCGAGCCCGATCCCGCCGGCGTCGAGGTCAAGCACATCGAGAGCGCGGAACAGATGCTGGCCGCCTGTCGCGCTGCGTTGCCGGCGGATATCGCGGTCTGTGCCGCGGCTGTCGCCGATTGGCGCCCGGCGAAACTCGCTGACCAGAAAATAAAGAAGGCGGCGAGCGATCCCGCCCCCATTGCGCTACTGCGCAATCCCGATATCCTCGCCACCCTCTCGGCCGCCGGCAATCAGCGCCCGCGCCTCGTCGTGGGTTTCGCCGCCGAGACCGAAGACCTGATCGCCAACGCGAAGAAGAAGCTCGCGGCCAAGGGCTGCGACTTCATCGTCGCCAATGATGTCTCGGCCGCCACGGGCACCTTCGGCGGCGCAGAGAACACCGTGCATCTGGTGGGCAAGGACGGGGTCGAAAGCTGGCCGCGCCTGACCAAACAGGATGTGGCCGAGCGCCTGGTCGATACGATCGTTCATCGCCTCGCCACGGCGGGCTGATTTCCTTTTGATATCCTGCTTGTGACGACGCTTCAGGTTCCGCTCCAGCGTCTGCCCCATGGGCGCGATCTGCCGCTGCCTGGCTATGCGAGCGAAGATGCCGCGGGCCTCGATCTGCTGGCGGCCCTCGAGGCGCCCATTGAACTCGCGCCCGGTGCCCGCAAGCTGATCCCGACGGGTATCGCGATCGCGCTGCCGCGCGGATACGAGGCGCAGATAAGGCCGCGTTCGGGCCTCGCTCTCAAATATGGCATCGGTCTCTTGAACAGCCCCGGCACCATCGACGCCGACTACCGCGGCGAGATCGGCGTCATCCTGATCAATCATGGCGAAGCGCCGTTTGCGATCGCGCGGGGCGACCGCATTGCCCAGCTCGTGGTGGCGCCGGTGACGCGCCTGGCCTGGGCGGAAGCCGATTCGCTGCCCGACAGCGCGCGGGGCAAGGGCGGCTTCGGTTCGACGGGTAAACGATGAAGGACCTGACCGACCTGCAGCTCGAACGCTATGCCCGCCATGTGATCCTGGATGAGGTGGGCGAGGCTGGCCAGGCGCGTCTGCTGGCCAGCCGCGTGCTGGTGGTGGGCGCCGGTGGGCTTGGCGCCCCGCTGCTGCAATACCTGGCCGCGGCGGGGGTGGGCACGCTCGGCATCATCGATGACGATCATGTCGAGCTTTCCAACCTGCAGCGTCAGGTGATCCACACCACGCGAAACGTCGGCAAATCCAAGGTCGAGAGTGCGGCTGAGTTCATCGCCGCCATCAATCCAGAGGTGAAGGTCGAGGCGCATAATGCGCGGCTGACGGTTGCCAATGCCGCCGAGCTGATCGCCCGCTACGATCTGGTCGCCGATGGCAGTGACAATTTTCCCACCCGCTATCTGCTGAACGACGCCTGCTATCTGGGAAAGAAGCCGCTGGTCTTTGCAGCCTTGCTACGCTTCGACGCGCAGTTGTCAGTGTTCAAGGCGCATCAGGGTCCCCCACATCCCTGCTACCGCTGCCTGTTCCCCGAAGCACCGCCGGAAGATCTCGTGCCGCGCTGCGAACAGGCCGGCATCTTCGGCGCGCTCGCCGGCACGATCGGCGCGCTGCAGGCGACCGAGGCGCTCAAGGAACTGCTGGGGATCGGCGAGAGTCTCTCCGGCCGGCTGCTGATCTATGATGGGCTCGCCACGGATTTTCGCATCATTCGCATCCCGCGCGATCCGGCCTGCCGGCTCTGCGGGCCCCAGGCGGACATCCGTGATCTTTCGGAGCATGTCCATTAGCCGGTTTCGGTTGAGGAGTGGCGTAACGTGAGCCTGATCGATACCCGCCGTCATCAGATCTTTCCCGTCCTGATACCTGTGCAGATCGAGATGGCCAGACGGTTTGCCAGCGGGCCGGCGCGCGACTTCGCGCCCGGCGAACTCGTTTACGATGTCGGCGAACGTCATGCCCCGGCCTGGCTGGTCTTGAAAGGCTCCATCGAATCTGTCCGCCGCGACGGGCTGAAACATGAATTACCCATCACCACCCTTGAGATGGGCCAGTTCTCCGGTGAGGTAAGCCAGCTTGCCGGACGGGGAACGCTCGCCGCCGGTCGCGCCGGCCCGCAGGGTTGCACCGCGCTGCCCTTCGATGCGCCGCATCTACGCGCGCTTGTCATCGGCTCGGCCGATCTGGGCGAGATCGTCATGCGCGCCTTCATCCTGCGGCGGGTTGCCTTGCTTGAAGATGGCGGCGCGGGCTCAATTATCGTCGGCCGCCCTGGAAATGCGCCGCTCGTGCGCCTTCAGGGCTTTCTCGCGCGTAACGCCTATCCCTATACCGTGCTGGATGCGACCGACGATGCCGAAGGGCGCGCGGTCGTCGAACGCTTCGGCATTCATGGGGCCGACCTGCCGCTGATGATCTGCCCCAACGGCGCCGTACTGAAACATCCAAGCGACGCCGAGGCCGGTGCCTGCCTGGGCATCACGCCCGATCTCGACACCGACAAGATCTATGACGTTGCCGTGGTGGGAGCCGGGCCGGCGGGTCTGGCAACCGCCGTCTATGGCGCTTCGGAAGGGTTGTCGGTGCTGGTGCTGGATCAGCGCGCCTTCGGCGGACAGGCGGGCGCCTCCGCGCGCATCGAGAACTACCTGGGCTTTCCCACCGGCATTTCCGGCCAGGCGCTGGCGGGGCGCGCCTTCAACCAGGCCCAGAAGTTCGGCGCGGAGCTCGGCATCCCGCTGGAGGTGGTGCGGCTGCATTGCGAGACGCCCGAGGCCAGGCCGCGCCCGCCATTACGGCTGGAATTGACGGACAAGCGATGGATCAGTGCGCGCACGGTCGTCATCGCCTCTGGCGTGCGCTACCGCCGGCCGGAGATTCCCGACCTTGCCGTGTTCGAGGGCGCCGGCGTCTCCTATTGGGCCTCGCCCATCGAGGCGAAGCTGTGCGAGGGCCAGGAGGTGGCGCTGGTGGGTGGCGGCAATTCCGCAGGCCAGGCTGTGGTCTATCTGGCGCCCAAGGTGAAACGCCTGCATCTGATCGTGCGCGGGCGAGGTCTCGAATCCTCCATGTCGCGTTATCTCATCGATCGCATCGCTGCCCTGCCCAATGTCGAGCTGCATACCGGCACCGAAGTGACCGGTCTGGAAGGCGACCAGGTGCAGGGGTTGAGCGCCGCGACATTCCGCAGGCGCGCAACAGGCGAGACATTGCGCCATGCGCTGCGGCATCTTTTTCTTTTTGTCGGCGCGGATCCCAACACATCCTGGCTGGAAGGCTGCGTGACGCTGGATGCCAAAGGCTTCGTTGTGACTGGGACCGATATCGCGTCATCGCTGCAGACCAGCGCTCCCGGTGTCTTTGTCATCGGCGATGTGCGCGCCGGCTCTACCAAGCGAGTTGCGGCGGCGGTGGGCGAGGGCGCCGCCGTGGTTGCCCAGATTCACGGCATTCTCGCCAGTCAGGCCGCCGCCTGATCGACCTCAGTCGGCCGGGGTGATCTCGGGTTCGTTCTTGCCGGTGAACAAGATCGCCGCTCCCAGTGCCGCCGCCAGCACCGAGCCGATCAGCACACCGATCTTGGCGATGGATGAAAACGACCCGCCGGGAAAGGCCTGATCGGCCATCAACAGCGCAACCGTATCGCCGATGCCGCAGAGACAGGCGCCGCCGATGAATTGCCGCACACTGACGCCTTCGGGCGCCAGGCCGAAGCCAAGCTTGACCGCCAGCAATGCCGCCAGCGAAATGCCGAGCGGCTTGCCGATGACAAGCCCCAGCACGACGCCGCCGAGAACCGGTGCAGCACCCGGCGAAGAGACATCGACCGAGAGCGCGATGCCCGTCGCCGAAAAGGCGAAGAGCGGCAGCACCAGATGCGTGCTCCAGGGTGCTACCGCACGCTCGAAGCGGTCGGCGGGAGAGAGCAGGCGATGGCTTGCCGCCGACAGGTTGCGGCTGGCCCAATCCCAGATCGGCTCTTTCTCCAGCTGGCGGGCATCGTCGCCGGATTCTTTCAGCTCGCTCTCGGCATGCTCCAGCTCCGCCAATGCGGTTGCGGCCTGGGCGAGCAGCGGCCCCGCCGCCGGTGTCGGGCGCGTCGGCAGGAATGCTGCCAGCAGAACGCCGGCGAGTGCGCCGTGTACGCCGGCCGCATGCAAACTCAGCCAGAGCGCGACGGTGACCACGACATAGGGCCAGCCGACATAGATGCGCGCCCGGTTGAGGGCGAAGAGCGCGACAAGTGCTGCGGCACTGCCCAGCAGCCAGATCGCCGTGAAGGCCTGGGGATAGAAGATCGCCAGCGTCAGCAAAGAAAGAATATCGTCGACCACCGCCAGCGCCGCCACGAACACCCGCAAGCCGACGGGAATGCGCGGGCCGAGCAGCGCCAATACCCCGAGAGCAAAGGCGATATCCGTACAGGTCGGCACCGCCCAGCCGGGTGCGCTCGGCCCCCGGTTGATAACGAGGTAAATGGCCGCCGGGGCCAGCACGCCGCCGATGGCGGCAACGATGGGCAGCAGGGCCGCGCGGATATCCGCCAGCATGCCGTTGGTCATCTCGCGGCGGATTTCGAGCCCGACCAGCAGGAAGAAGAACGCCAGCAGGCCTTCGGACATCCAGTCGCCGATGGTAAGCGAAAGCGCACTGCCTGGCGGACCGATGACGAAGGAGGAATTCATCAGGCCGTGATACCAGGGGGCGAGCGGCGTATTGGCGAAGACCATCGCCGCCAGCGCGCCCAAAATCAGAGTCAGGCCGCCGGAAGCCGGCAGGTTCGCGAAAACGCGGGCCGTTCGCTGGACCTGGGCGCCGATAGGCCGCTCGATCGATTCCAGCATGGAATAGAAGTCCCAGGCCCCGTCATAGCGCAGCTCATCGATGAACAGGGTGGGCGTGCCGGTCACGCCATTGGCCCGGCCTTCGGCGAGATCGTCATCCACGCGGCGCGCCACATCGCTGCTCGCCAGATCCTGTTCGAAGCGCGCCATGTCGAGGCCCAGCTCCTGGGCGTGGCGGCGCGCATCCTGTTCGCTCAGCGGCTTTTCCTGGGCGTAGAAGCGGTCATACATCTCCCAGAAGCGGCCCTGCTTGCCGGCGGCTTCCGCGGCGCGCGCCATGAATGTGGCACCAGGATGATTTGTCTCGTTGAAGAAATGCCGGAAGACGAAGGCCATGCTCTGGCCCAGCGCCTGGCGCAGCCGGATCATGATGGGACGCAGCCGCCGGCAATAGGGGCAGAGGAAATCGCCGTAGAGGACGACGGTGA
>DASXQK010000151.1:0-5388 GCA_036493015.1 Dongiaceae bacterium
TGACATTCTGATAGCACCGGAACCTGTAGCGGTCGGGTAGGGGATTTCCATGGCAAAGACGGCATTCATCGGCCTCGGCGTCATGGGTTTCCCCATGGCCGGGCATCTGCGGGCCAAGAACCACGAGGTCACGGTGTTCAATCGCACGGCGCCGCGCGCGACAGCCTGGGTGGAAAAGCATGGCGGCAAATCTGCAAAAACACCGGCCGAGGCGGCGCGGGGTGCCGAGTTCGTTTTCATCTGCGTCGGCAACGATGCCGATGTGCGTGCCGTAGCCGATGGCAGCGATGGCGCGCTGGCCGGCATGGCCAAGGGCGCTATCCTGGTCGACCACACCACGGCTTCGGCCGAGATAGCGCGCGAAATTGGTGAAAGGGCCAAGGCAAAGGGCGTTGGCTTCCTCGACGCGCCCGTTTCCGGCGGCCAGGCCGGGGCCGAGAACGGTAAGCTCACGGTGATGGTCGGCGGCGAGGATGCCGTGTTCGATCGCGCCAAGCCGGTGATCGATTCATATGCCCGGGCCTGCGTGCTCATGGGCGCCAACGGGTCAGGGCAGCTCGCCAAGATGGTGAACCAGATCTGCATCGCCGGCGTGCTGCAGGGGCTGGCCGAAGGCATGAACTTCGCGGCCAAGGCGGGGCTTGATGGCGCCAGGCTGATCGAGACCATTTCAAAGGGTGCAGCCCAAAGCTGGCAGATGGAGAACCGCGCGCTCACGATGCTCGCGGGAAAATTCGATTTCGGCTTCGCCGTCGACTGGATGCGCAAGGATCTCTCGATCTGTCTGGCGGAATCGAAGCGCAACAAGGCGCGCCTGCCGCTGACTGCTCTCGTCGATCAGTTCTATGCCCAGGTGCAGGCTCGCGGCGGCTCGCGCTGGGATACGTCCAGCCTGATGCATCTGCTCGCCAACGATTAGGAGACACGGGGCCCCATGCGCGCTTACACGATCGTCCAGGTCGAGGTTCACGATCAGAAGAGCTATGACGCCTATCGCAAGGATGTGCTTGAAACCATTGAGGCCTATGGCGGCCGTTTTCTGGTGCGCGGCGGAACGATGACGGTGCTGGAGGGTGCCTGGGCCTATCCGCGCACCGTGGTGATCGAGTTTCCCTCGCGCAAGGATGCGGAAAGCTGGTACCGCTCGCCGGCCTATCAGAAAATCCTGCCGCTGCGCCTCAAGGCGGCGAAGTCGAACTTCATCATCATCGACGGCGCGGCTTAGCCTTTCGCGCGCTTCTCCTCCGCCTTCACTTCGACCCAGGCGGCCTCGAGGCGATCCAGCCCGGCGCTGGCAAGGTCGCCGATTCCGGCCAGGCGCATCTTGTCTTCCACGCCACGGAAGCGGCGTTCGAATTTGGCATTGGTTGCCCGCAGCGCCGAGTCCGGATCGACATCGAGATGGCGCAGCAGGTTCACGCAGACGAACAGCAGGTCGCCACATTCGGCTTCGATCGCCTTGCGATCGCCGGCAGCAATCTCGGTCTTGATCTCGGCCAGTTCTTCCGCGAGCTTGGCCTCGATTTCCGCGACCGCATTCTCCGCCGGCCAGTCGAACCCGACGCGTGCCGCACGGCGCTGCAGCTTGAGAGCACGAGTGAGGGCGGGCAGGCCGGTTGTAACTCCGTCCAGGGCGCCGGCAGGCCGGCCTTCGGATTCTGCCTTGGTCTTGCGCTCCTCGGCCTTCTGGGTCTCCCAGGCCTGGGTCTGGGCGCTGGATCCCTCGATCCGAACATCGCCGAAGACGTGCGGGTGCCGCTTGATCATCTTGTCGTTGATGGCCCGGGCCACGTCCGCGATATCGAAGGCGCCGGCTTCGCGCGCCATCTGGGCGTGAAAGACCACCTGCAGCAACAGGTCGCCGAGCTCGTCGCGCAGCGCCACCATATCGCCATGCTGGATGGCGTCGGCGACCTCATAGGCCTCCTCGATGGTGTAGGGCGCGATGCTGGCGAAATCCTGTTCGCGGTCCCATGGGCAGCCACGCGCCGGGTCGCGCAACCGCGCCATGATGGCGATCAGGCGGTCGAGGGGTGCCAAGGCGAGATCGTTAGGGTCGGCCTGATGAGCCTGTTCGGGCATCGGTCATATCCTGAAAGAAGGCGGGGTGATGCGGGCCAGCAGGATAATCCGCGTCTTTGCGCAAGTCCCATGCACGATCCGGATATCGCATAATGTATATTATGACAAATATAAACATACCCGCATGGACACGATGCTTCCACGCTTTCCGGGCTAAGTTCATCGCCGTCGGTGTGCCCTGCCTAAAGCACCATGGCTATTTGCGTAAGACGATGCCGACGCAGATCGTTGTATTAGGCCAGAGCGGAAATTCTCTTGCAGATTTAGGCTTCTCCAAGAAATTCCTTTGATCTAGAATCAACGTCATGGTCGGACGCCTTCAGGAGCAGAGCGGGATGAAATCGATGGCCGAGCGCGGCGCCATCCATGCCCGCCCCTCTGCTGCCCAGCTCAGCTGGCTGAAGCGAGGCCTGAAGCAGCCGGGCGGCAAACTGCCGCTGTTCGATGAATGGGGTCAGCGGGTGAACGAGCAGACCATCCGCAGCTGCATCGCCCAGGGCTGGGCTGAGCCATGGTTTGCCAATCCGCTGAAACCCGATTGGCTGGTCTGCAAGCTGACCGACACCGGCCGAGGCCTCGCCGGCCAGCATTAGGAGCAGGACGAGAGCCTGCTCCGCGCCGACGGGGGACGGGTATCTGCCGTCAGGTTGGCGCTTTTAATTCCAGATAGACGCTGTCGACCCATTCCTCGCCGACCTTGAGGGTGCGCAGGGCGCGTCCAGTTTCGTGGAACCCCAACCGGGTCAGCAGCCGCAGCGATTTCTCATTGCGCGGATCCACATCTGCTGTGATGGCTGGCCGGCCTTGGGCAAAGGCGCGCGCAATGATCGCCCGGACGGCTTCACTGGCGAATCCCTGACCCCAGCAACTTGGCGCGAAGATCATGCCGAGCTCGTTGCCGGACCAGAGCCCTGCCTTGCCGATCACACGGCCCTGATGCTCGGCGATGAAATCATCGGCCTCGCCCGCGGCGACAGCGGCGATGGTCTTGGCGATCCAGATTTCGGTCTCGGCGACATCGCGATGGGGCGGCGTCGACCAGTACCGCATCGCCTGAGGATCGCTAAGGATGAGGTGAAATACGGCGACGTCCTCGGCGCGAAAACGGCGCAGGTTCAATCGCGCGCTGGTGACGGTATCTGTATTTGCGTGCAACGAAGGAATGGGTGCCTGCAACGAAGGGATCTGGCCTTCAGTTGGGAATTGGTCGGAGCGGCGGGATTTGAACCCACGGCCCCCAGCGCCCCATGCTGGTGCGCTACCAGGCTGCGCCACGCTCCGACCGGTCGATGCGATATCCACCGGCGGAAATTTGGGGCTGGCCGCCGGCCGCGGGTTATATAGCCGCCATACCGGCGGCATGCAATCTTACTTAGGGCCGACTTAGGGTTCGAGAAGCGCCAGCAGCCGGTCGCGCAGCGCGTTGAGCTGGCCGATGGCAATCGCCACCTCGCGCCGATGTCGCTCGCCCTCGCTTAGCTGGCTGAGGTCGATGGCATCGCCCTCCAGGGCCTCGACCCGTTCCTTGAGCGCGCCCTCGCGCATCAGCCGCTGGACGCCCTTGATCGTATAGCCCTCGTGATACAGCAGGCTGCGGATCTGGCGCAGCAGCTCCACATCCTCAGGTCGATAGTAGCGCCGGCCCCCGCCGCGTTTCAGCGGCCTTACCTGGGGGAATTTCGTCTCCCAGAAGCGCAGAACGTGCTGGGGTACCTCAAGCTCGTCGGCCACCTCGCTGATGGTCCGGAAGGCGCTGGCGGATTTTTCGACCCGCCGGCCGGCCGGTCCCGGACGTGGCGCCAGGGTTTCGGGTTTGGGCTTGTTTGCTGGTGCCGAGGCGCTCAAGAGGCGGCCCCATTGACGCGGTTTTTCAGCACATGGGAGGCCCGGAAAACCAGCACGCGGCGCGGCTTGATGGGCACTTCCTGGCCCGTCTTGGGATTGCGGCCGATCCGCTGGCCCTTAAGGCGGACAAAGAAGCTGCCGAAAGAGGAAATCTTGACGGTTTCGCCCCGGGTCAAGGCCTCCGACATCTCGTTCAGTACCGCTTCCACCAATTCGGCAGATTCGTTACGGGAGAGCCCTACCTCTTGGTAGACGGCTTCGGCGAGATGAGCTCGGGTGATGGTATCGTCGGCCATGGCGGAGCGCCCCTGAACTTCGAGGCGACTCTAGATATGAGTCGGAAAACAGTCAATTACAGAGGGATGGCGCCCTTTTTTCACCCTCGGTCGGTTCGGCACCCGGTTTCGGCAGGTTACCAGCGGATCAGCGCGGAACCCCAGGTGAAGCCTCCGCCCATGGCTTCCAGTAATACAAGATGACCAGGCTTGATGCGCCCGTCCGAGACGGCCTGTGCGAGAGCCAGCGGAATGGAAGCGGCCGACGTGTTGGCGTGACGATCGACGGTCACCACCACTTTCTCCGGCGGCAGATGCAGGCGCTGGCCCATGCTGTCGATGATGCGAAGATTCGCCTGATGGGGCACCAGCCAGTCGAGCTCGCGGCCCTCGATGCCCATGGCGGCCATCGCCGTGTCCACTGCTTCGCCCATTTTGACAACGGCGTGACGGAAAACCTCGCGGCCCTCCATCTGTACATGTCCGGTGGTGCGCGTGGCAGAAGGCCCGCCATCGACATAGAGAAGTTTGTAGTGCCGGCCGTCGGAAAAAAGATGCGTGGTCAGCACACCGCGATCGGCGACGGTCCCCTTCCCTTCGCCGGCCTGCAGCACGACAGCGCCGGCGCCATCGCCGAACAGCACGCAGGTGCCGCGATCGTTCCAGTCGAGGATGCGCGAAAAGGTTTCGGCGCCGATGACCAGCGCTGTCTTGGCCTGGCCCGCTTTGATGAAATTGTCGGCGGTGGCGAGCGCATAAACGAAACCGCTGCAGACCGCCTGGATGTCGAAGGCGGCACCATGCGTCATGCCGATGCGCGCCTGGACCTTGGTCGCGGTTGCAGGAAAGGTGTGGTCGGGCGTGGTGGTGGCCAGCACCAGCAGATCGATATCGTCGCCCGTGAGGCCAGCGCTTGTGAGCGCGGCTTCGGCGGCGTTTGTCGCAAGGTCGGAGGTGAACTCGCCATCGGCTGCCACATGGCGCTGGCGAATGCCGGTACGCTGCGCGATCCAGTCATCCGACGTACGCAGGCGGTCGGCCAGCTCGGCGTTGGTAACGATCTTTTGCGGCAGGTAAGCGCCGCAGCCCGTAACCCGGGAGCGCACGACCATCAGAGCGCTACTGCCGTGGGAGCGACAATATTGCCGGCGGTATAGCGGGCAAAGTCCTCGCGAATCTTGTCGAG
>DASXQK010000152.1:0-3299 GCA_036493015.1 Dongiaceae bacterium
GACAAGGACGTCGATATTGTCGATATCTGCGTGCCGAGCAATCTGCATCGCGAGATCGCGCTGGCCGCGATTGCCGCCGGCAAGACTGTCTATTGCGAAAAACCGGTGGGGCTGCATGGCGGCCAGGCGAGCGAAATCGCCGACGCCGCCAGGCGCGCCGGGATCAAGAGCCTCGTGGGCTTCACCTATCTGCGCAATCCGCTGGTGGCTTTCGCGCGCAAGCTGATCGACGAAGGCGCCATCGGCAGGCCCCTGCATATCCGCGCCGCCCATAACGAGGATTACCTCGCCGACCCCGCCCATCCCTTCATCTGGCGCTGCGATCCTGCCATTGCCGGCAAGGCGGGAGCGCTGGGCGATCTGGGTTGCCACGCCATCAGCGTCGCCCAGGCCTTATGCGGGGCGATCACGCGCGTCAGTGCTCAAACGACCATCGTGATCAAGGATCGGCCGGTGAAGGCCGGCGCTGCCGAGAAGCATACGGTGGGCAACGACGACCAGGTCCAGTTCATCGCCGAGTTCGCCAACGGCGCCACCGGCCATGTGGAGGCGAGCCGCGTTTCCACCGGCAGCAAGATGGACATGACCTATGAGCTTACCGGCACCGACGGCGCCATCCAGTTCGATGGGGAGCGGATGAATGAGATCCGCTTCTATTCGCGCCGCGATCCCGCCGACCGCGAGGGCTTTCGCACGATCTACTCAGGCCCGGCCCACCCGCCTTACGGCAATTTCGTACCGGGTGCCGCCCATGGCCTCGGCTTCAACGATCACAAGGTGATCGAGGTCGAGCAGTTGATGGAGCTGGTGGCGGCGGCCCGACCCGCCGGCCCCGATCTTTCGGGTGCCGCCCAGATCGGCCGGGTCATGGATGCTGTGCTCGCCTCGGCCGAATCCGGCCACTGGGAAAAGGTCGCCTGAACCGGCACGCCCGCTACAATGGCAGGTCATCCCTGGAGCGAGACCAGCCATGCCGAGCCTGGAGCCGATCCCCTATTCCGACGCCAAGCTGCGCTCGATCCTGCAGCGGGTGAAGACCATCGCTTTGGTCGGCGCCTCGCCGAACTGGAACCGGCCGAGCTACTTCGTCATGAAATACCTGCAGAGCAAGGGCTACCGCGTCATCCCGGTCAATCCGGGCATCGCCGGCAAGCCGCTGCTGGGCGAGATGGCCTATGCCAGTCTGCGCGACATCCCCGAGCCTGTGGACATGGTCGACGTTTTCCGGGCGAGCAACGAGGTGCCACCCATCGCTGACGATGCAATCGCCATCGGCGCCAAGGTGTTGTGGATGCAGCTTGGCGTACGCAACGACGAGGCGGCACAGAAGGCCGAGGCCGCCGGGCTCGAGATCGTAATGAATCGCTGCCCGAAGATCGAGTTCGGCCGTCTCGGCGGCGAGCTTTCGTGGAGCGGCGTGAATTCCGGCATCATCCGCAACCGCCCGCCCCAGGCGCCGACGGAAAAGCCGGTGAAGGCGCGAAAGGTCCCACAGGCCAATCAGAGCTTCGGGTTCGAGACCCGCGCCATCCATGCCGGCGCCGCGCCCGATCCCGTCACCGGTGCGCGCTCGACCCCGATCTATCAGACGACATCCTATGTCTTCGAGGATGTCGACCATGCCGCATCGCTCTTCAACCTGCATAATTTCGGCTACATCTATTCGCGCCTGACCAATCCCACCGTGTCGGTGCTGGAGGAGCGGGTGGCGAGCCTCGAGAGCGGTCGCGCCGCCGTCGCCGCGGCCTCAGGCCATGCGGCACAATTTCTGATCTTCTTCACCCTGATGGAGCCGGGTGACGAATTCGTCGCCTCGCGCAATCTCTATGGCGGCTCACTGACCCAGTTCGGCCTCTCCTTCAAGAAGCTCGGCTGGACCTGCCATTTTGTCGATCCCACCCAGCCTGACAATTTTCGCAAGGCACTGACGCCGCGCTGCAAGGCGATCTTCGTGGAAAGCCTCACCAACCCCGGCGGCATCGTCGTCGATCTCGAGGCCGTGGCGAAGATCGCCCATGAGGCGGGTATTCCCCTGGTGGTCGATAACACGCTCGCCACCCCTTATCTCTGCCAGCCGATCGCCTGGGGCGCGGACATCGTCTGCCACTCGACGACGAAATTCCTCAGCGGCCATGGTAATGCGCTGGGCGGCGTGGTCGTCGAATCAGGCAAGTTCGACTGGTCGGCAGGAGACCGCTTTCCCTCCCTGACCGATGCCGAACCCGCCTATCACGGGCTGAAATTTTTCGAGAATTTCGGCGACTTTGCCTTTACCACCAAGGCCCGCGCCGTGGCCTTGCGCGATTTCGGGCCGACCTTGGCGCCGCTGAACGCATTTCTCACCATCACCGGTATCGAGTCCTTGCATGTGCGCATGGACCGCCATGTGGCGAATGCACAAAAGGTGGCCGAGTTCCTCGCTGGCGATCCACGGGTGAACTGGGTTTCCTATGCCGGGCTGCCGTCAAATCCCTTCAACGCGCTGGCGAAGAAATACCTGCCGAAGGGTGCCGGCGCCGTCTTCACCTTTGGCGTCAAGGGTGGCTACGAGGCCGGCATCCGGCTGGTGGAATCCGTGCGCCTGTTCTCGCATCTCGCCAATGTCGGCGATACCCGCAGCCTGATCCTGCATCCCGCCTCTACCACCCATCGCCAGCTGAGCGACGAACAGCGGCTGGCCGCCGGCGCCGGGCCCGATGTGGTGCGGTTATCCATCGGCCTGGAATCGGCCGACGATATCATTCGCGATCTCGATGAGGCACTGAGCAGCCTCGCCTGATTTTTGCTCCTCCATACGAGCCGGCATTACGACCATAACAACTCGGCATTTTTCGCCGGGAACCAGACGCCGCAAAATCGGGTTAAGCACGGTGAACCCGGAGTGGGTATGGCGAGCCGAGGGTGCGCCCCAAGGGTAAGCCCAAGGTGTCTGGAGGTAGCGGTTCGTGTCCATTCGTGCCGAGACAGTGCCCGAAATGCGGCCGTTGGCTCGCTTGGGCGATCTGTTGCGCTCTGCCTTCAGCAGCTCCGAGCCGGAGGCGGATTGGGTGGAAACGCCTCAGGCAACCCGCCAGGAACGCTTGCTCCACGCGGCACGCACAGCCTGCACCGGCACGGTTGAATGGTGATCAGCGAATGATGGGCAGCGCATAGCGGCCCGGATGCGCGGCGCGAAACGGGCCGGGTATGCGCTGGCCCCGTTTTGCCACCGTTATCTCGACCACGCACGGATACTCTCAGCCAGCATGAGGACATGAGCGTGGGATATTCCTGCTTCAGCCAAAGGATTCGCTGGGCAG
>DASXQK010000153.1:0-2530 GCA_036493015.1 Dongiaceae bacterium
TTGGCTTCGGCGAAAAAGAGCCAGCGTTCGACCAGGATGCCGGTCATGCCTGATCCCGCCGCCAGTACGGTGGCGAAGATGGCAGGCCAGCCGGGAATGAGAATGCCCATAACCGTAAGCGCCAGCGGCAGGCCGAAGGCAAGCAGAAGGGCGATGAGGCGAAGCGGTCTTGCGTGTTTGCGCGCGATCGAATGCCCCATTTCGCGCATGAGATAATTCTCCTCGCTATGGGGCGATTCCAGCAGGCGCACCTTGCCGAGCGCACCCAATCCCGTTGCGCTCTCGCTGGTGCTCACCGGCTTGGCGCGATCGATCCATTGCCAGTAGCCGATCTTTCCCAATGCAGCCATCAGGATGGAGACGAAGGCAAGCCAGCAGACCGCGGTCGAGGGCGCAAAGAACAGCGCCAGCAGGCCCTGCAGGATCAAGGCGCCGCTCATTAATCCCAGCAGCAGATAGTTCAGCGGGACCCATTTGCTGTGCCAGCGCGGCACCGGCTTCAGCGAGGCATAGATCATCGCCGTGCAATAGATCGTGATCACCGATAGGGCGGCGGCAAGCCACCCCGCCCAGGCGATGATTCCGCCGGAGAAAAACCACATCGCACCAAGCAAAAGGGCAGGGACAAACGTGGCGAGCGAAAAGATGCCTTCGCGCGACAGCCAGGAACTACGCCATTGAGAAAAAGCGCGCCAGGCGCGCGGCGGACGGCCGAGATGAAATGTGGAGGCGAGCAGGCCGAGGGTCGCCATGCCAAGCGCCATGCCGATGCCGAAAAAAGCGAACCAGCGGCTCTCCGGCAATATCGGCGTGCCGGTCAGGGCGCCAATCAGGAACAGCAACCCATAGCCCGCGCCGGACAGGCTGGTGAAGACGATGACGGAAAGAGCCGGATGCATTGCTTATCGCGAGAGAACGCGGTCGACCCAGCGAAGGAAAGGGTGAGCCGTTTCAGGCAGTACTGCGGGTTGCTGCGGTTTTGCGCAGGATGATTCCACCTTCCCATCCTGGCGCGGTCGCGGCGGCAGATAGCGGTTGACCGGCTTGTAGCCCATCTCCGGCATCAGGGCGTAGCCCTCGCGTTCGGCGACGAGCTTCGAGACCTCGGACTCAGGGTCCCCCAGATCGCCGAAATGACGCGCCGAGACCGGGCATGTCGCAACGCAGGCCGGCACGCGCGAGGCCTCGTCCAGGGTCTGGTTGTAGATCTTGTCGACGCAGAGCGTGCATTTCTTCATGACGCCGACGTCGTAATCGTATTCCCGCGCGCCATAGGGGCAGGCCCAGGAGCAGAGCTTGCAGCCGATGCATTTATCCTCGTCGACGAGGACGATGCCGTCCTCCGCGCGTTTATAGGAAGCGCCGGTGGGACAGACCGTGACGCAGGCGGGTGTTTCGCAATGCAGGCAGGAGCGCGGAAAGTGCACCGTGCGGCTGTCGGCGCCTTCGCCGGCTTCGAAGGCATGGATCCGGTTGAACCAAACGCCCAGCGGATTGGGGCCGTAGGGGTCGAGATCGGTCATTGGCGCCATATGGCCGCCGCTATTCCACTCCTTGCAGTTCACAGCGCAGGCGTGACAGCCCACGCAGATGTCGAGGTCGATGACGAGCCCGAGCTTTTTGCTGCCCGGCGGCGGCAGGCTTGTCATGGTTTTACTTCGCCCCGCAACCGGCGCCACCACGGAAGATGGGGGCGGGCGCCATAGCGCAGGATTCCAGCAGGGACCTGCAATTCCGGTGGACGCGGCAAAGGCGGCTCCTGCGGCGAGGTCTCGGTATAGGCGTTGCTTACCGTTCGGATCAGCCGGACCTTCAGATCGTACCAGGCTGCCTGGCCCGTCACGGGATCGCTGTTGGAATAGCGATGGCCGTCGGCCTGCGGCGGCAGCAATTCGGAGATCACCTGGTTCAGCAGAAAGCCTTTATGGGATTCGGCTGCTTTGGGCGACAGATTCCAGGCGCCCGAGCGCTTGCCGATGGCATTCCAGGTCCAGACCGTGTGTTTGTTGACGCCCTCCATGAATTTGATCTGCCCCTTGACCCGCGCATGCGGGCTTTCGATCCAGACCCAATCGCCGTCGACGAGACCGAGGCCTTCCGCCATCTCGCGATTGACGAACAGACGGTTGCTGCCATGGATCTGGCGTAGCCACGCATTCTGCGAACCCCAGGAGTGATACATGGCCATCGGGCGCTGGGTGATGGCGAAGAGGGGGAATTCCGTGCCGTCAGATGCTTCCTGTTCGAAGGGCCGATACCAGAGCGGCAGCGGATCGAAATATGCTGCGACCCGCTCGCGATCGCGTTCGGGCGGCTGCGCCGCGCCATGGCCCTGGGCCGCGAGGCGGAACTTCTGGAGCACCTCGCTATAAACTTGCAGCACCACCTGCTCGGGCTTCTCGATGAAGCCCATCTGCACGGCCCAGTCGAGATAGGCCTTGTTGGCGTGGCGATAGAACTGCTGATCGGGCGCCAGCTTGTGCTGCCAGAAGCAGCCATTGGCGATGTATTCCTCGATCTGATGCGGGTT
>DASXQK010000154.1:0-9753 GCA_036493015.1 Dongiaceae bacterium
TCGGCGCCGCGCCAGCCGGCCAGCATGCCGATGCCCGGCTTGCGTTGATGGTTCACCATGTAGTCGGGATAGAGGCCCGGATATTTGGCACTGCCATCGGTATTGAGCAGGCCCGGCAATTTGAGGCGCGTGCCCAGCTCAATCAGCACATCCTGGAAAGGCCGCACATTGCGGTCGGGCTTGATGACCGGCTGACGGATGGCATCGGCCACGGCATCGGCATGAGAGATCGGCCGGTCGAGCAGCGAGATGCAGTCATGGCGCTCGAGATACGTCGTGTCGGGCAGCACCAGATCGGCATAGGCGATGGTCTCGGAGAAATAGGCATCGGCATAGATGATGTGCGGAATGCGATAGGTATCGCCGTCGGCATTGCGCTCGGTCAGCATGTCGATCGTGCCGGGCAGGTTCATCGACGAGTTCCAGCCCATGTTCGACATGTAGAGGAACAGCGTATCGATCGGATAGGGATCGCCCTTCCAGGCGTTGTGAATCACCATATGCATCAGGCCATGGGCCGCCAATGGCGCTTCCCAGCTATAAGCCTTGTCGATGCGCTTGGGGGTTCCGTCGGCTTCAACCAGAAGATCGCTAGGCCCGGTCGGAAATCCGAGATTGGCGCCGCTCAGCGACTTGCCGGGATGGGAGTCGCCCACCGGCTTGATCGCCGGCGGAATGGGGCGCGGGAAAGGCGGCTTGTAACGAAAGCCCCCGGGGCAATCGATGCTGCCCAGCAGCATCTGCAACAGATGGATCGCCCGGCAGGTGTGAAAGCCGTTTGAATGCGCCGAGATACCGCGCATGGCATGCATGGCAACCGGGCGGCCCGTGATCTTGTCATGGGCGCGACCAGCCCAATCGACCCAGGGAATGTCGAGGGTAATCTCCTGCTCGAAGGCAGCATGGGCGAGTTCGCGCGCGATGCGGCGGATGACATCGGCGGAGATACCAATCTCCTCGGCAACCGCATCGGGCGCATAACGCGGATCGAGATAGCGCTCGGCCATCAGCTGAAAGGCCGTGATCGCGTGCCGCCCGTCCGGCAAAGTGAAATTACCGATCATGACCGGGGAAGCATCCGCGGCCGTCGCATCGCCCGGCGCGTTGCGGTTTCGGTCCCAGCAGAGCGGCTTGCCGGTGATGTCGCGGGCGAACAGGCCGTCATCGGCGCCGCCGGGGTTGCAGATAACCAGCCAGGGCGCATTGCTGTAGCGGGCGAGATAGGGAAGGTCGACGCGGTCCGCCTTCAGCAGTTCGTGGATCAGGGCGAAGACGAACAGGCCGTCGGTGCCCGGCTTCAGACCCAGCCATTCATCGGCGATGGAAGAATAGCCGGTCTTCACCGGATTGATCGAGACGAACTTGGCGCCACGCCCCTTCAGCTTGCCGAGCCCGATCTTGATCGGATTGCTGTCATGATCCTCGGCAACCCCGAACATCATGAAGTAACGGGTGTGCTCCCAATCCGGTTGGCCGAATTCCCAGAACGAGCCGCCGATCGTGTAGAGCCCGGCGGCCGCCATGTTGACGGAACAGAACCCGCCATGGGCAGCATAGTTCGGCGTGCCGAACTGTCCGGCCCACCAGCTGGTCAGCGCCTGGCTCTGGTCGCGGCCGGTGAAGAAGGCGAGCTTGCGGGGATCTTCGGCGCGGATTTTGGAAAGCCACCCCGTGGCGATTTCAAACGCCTCATCCCAGCTGATTTCCTTGAACTCGCCAGACCCGCGCGGGCCTACGCGCTGAAGCGGGTTGGTCAGCCGCGCCGGCGAATACTGCGTCATGATGCCGGCGGAGCCCTTGCCGCAGAGCACGCCGTGGTTCACCGGATGGTCGCGATTGCCCTCGATGTAGCGGATCTTGCCGTCGAGAAGATGCACCTTGATCCCGCAGCGGCAGGCGCACATGTAGCAGGTGGTGTATTTCACCTCGTCGGAAATGCGCCGCGACAGTTCAATGCGCTCTTCAGCGGGCGGCACGATTCGTCCCTTGGCCATTATCGGACCATAGAAGGGACAAAGCCCGGAGGCGTCAAATGGGATGTCCTTTTGTCCAAGGCTTCCGCGGTCGCTGCTCCATCTTTAGGATCATGAAATGAACGATACGAGTGATGCGAACCGTGGGGCAGCCGAACTGGACGCCCGCGGGCTGAAATGTCCGTTGCCGGTATTGAAGGCGCGCCGCGCTCTGCAGGGCGTTGCACCCGGCGGGCTACTGCGCGTGCTCGCGACTGATCCCGGCGCGGTGAAGGACTTCGCCCATTTCTGCGAGACGACGGGCTGCGAGCTTGTCGAGAGTGGCCGCGAAGGCGAGGTGCTGCGCTTTTTGCTGCGCAAACCTGCCTGAGACCCGCTGGTGTTCTCTGAGGTTCTGCTACTGCCAGCACTCAAGCGACACGGTGAAGCCATGGGCGCGGCCAGCAATGGCTGCCGATGACAAGGCCGTCGTCGAGGGGGCGGATTCATAATCGACTTCCTGTGCGTCCAGGAAGGCGCGCAACGTGAAGGCGCTGACGGCGAAGTTCACGTTCTGCGGGACGTCGATGGTGTTGTCATCGCCGGTATCGGCGCTGGGATCGAATTTCGACTGCACCACGCCCACCACATTGCCGGACAGATCGAGCACTGGCCCGCCGCTATTGCCATGCTGAACGGGTGCGGTGATCTGGATCAGCGTGCGGTCGTTGTTCGGCCCGGCCAGCGAGCTGACATTGCCGGTGGTCACGTTGATCTCGCTGGAAATCTCGTCGCGCAGCGGAAATCCGGCGATGAGGATTCCCTCGCCGGTACGCACGCCCCGTCCGTCCCGAAAATGGGCGAAAGAGAGGCCCGGCTTCGGCGCCTTGAGCAGCGCCAGATCGTTCGCCTTGTCGGTGCTGATCACATCCAGCGGGGTGCCATCCGCCAGGCGCATCGCCTTGCAGCCATCCACCACATGTTCATTGGTGACGATGTGGCCCAGCGCGCTGACATAAAAGCCGGAGCCCGTCGCATAGAGCTCCAGCTTTGAATCACCTAGGCTGGTATCGGTTGTCTTGGAGGCGGTGGTGAGCTCGAAGCGCGCGGCCAGCAATGCTGCCATCAAATCTTCTGAGATCTCGCCGGTAACCGGCAGCCCCTTGTCTTTCTGGAAGGCCTTGATGGCGGCAATCGTCCTGCTGTTCAGCGTATTATCCTTGGTGGCGGCATCGTAACCCAGCGCCGTCAAGGCCGTCTTCACGCTGCGAACCAGAATGCCGGGACCGCCGGGCTGCGGGGGTGCCGCGGTTACCGGTTTATCCGGCACCTTGGTCGACGAATTTGGGGTCGATGCATCCGGTCCAGGGGATGGGTCCTTCGGCTTTTTGCCGCCACCGTCGCCGCCGCCATTGCCACTATCAGCATCGCCATTCGCCGAGGCGACGCCGGCATCGGGTAATACGAGGTTCACGTCCTTGGATGCATCCTCGCGCAGCGTCTTTGCTTGCGCCAGATCGCTGGCGTTCAACCCCTTGGCCACATTGTTGCGGTTATCCAGCGCCATCTTGCGATCATCGCCGTTATCCGCCTTGTCGGCGGCCAGCGAGTAGAGGACGTAAGCCCGGACGAGGTTCTTCGCTACGCCGTTGCCTTCGCGGTAGAGCTCGCCCAGGCTGTTCAACGCGCGACTGGACCCTTGGCGCGCTGCCGCCTTGTAGAGAGAGATCGCTTCGCCGATATCGGTGTGGACGCCTAGCCCCTGCTCATAGAGATAACCGAGCGCCGCCTGGGAATCAGCGTCGCCCTTGTCGGCGGCCTTGCGATACCACCGGGCTGCCAATGTCGGGTTTTTGTCCACCCCACGGCCGTTCTGATACATGACGCCGAGATTGTACTGCGCCACGTCATAGCCCTTGTCGGCAGCGCGCTGGTACCAGCCGAAAGCCTCATGGGCATCTTCATCGACCCCTTCGCCGACGTCATGCATATAGCCGACCATATTGAGGGCCGGGGCATCGCCTTGAGCTGCGGCGCGCAGGAGCCATTTCAGCGCCGCGTCGAAATTCTGCTTCTGGCCTGCCGTGCCGTCGTGAAAAATCAGACCGTAATCGTATTCAGCCACCGGATCGCCGCGCTCGGCGCCGCGGCGATACCATTTGAGGGCGGTCGCCTGGTTCTGGTCGACCCCGTTGCCGTAATAAAAGAGATCGCCCAGATCGGGCATGGCCGCGGCGAGGCCCTGGTCGACGGCGAGCTGGTACCATTTGGCGGCCGCGCCAAAATCCTCGTCCACCCCCAGCCCCTTGGCATACATATTGCCTATGACCCGCTGTGCCTTCGGATCGCCCTGTTTGGCGAGCGGCAGCAGTTCTGCCATGGCGGACTTGTAGTCGCCGCTCTTGAACGCCTTGTAGCCGCCGTCGTAATCCGCCCAAGCGGGTGTTGCGACCACCGGCAGGGCGAAAAGCGTCAGGGCGAGGGCGAGATAGAGAGCGCGATGCAGGGGCATTCGGTGCATGGGTCAATATCCGTGCGAGGGCGAAGTCTAACACATAGGGCCAGGGCAAGCGCCACCGCCGGTTTCCCGGCCGGTCCCGATCTCAGGGCGTGGCCGGCGGATTGTCGGGCGAGGCGTTGTCCGGGTTATCGGCGCCGCCGGGCTGCATTTCAAGCTCGCTGTAATAGCGCTGGGCACCTGGATGGATGGGCAGCGGCACTGCCAGGAGAGCAGCCCCCGGCTTGACCTGGCGTCCCAGCGCGCCGGTTTCATCCAGCAACTTGCGATTTGCCTTATTCCACAGGGCCTTAGTCAGGTCGTAGGCGAGCCGCTCCTCGAGATCGGCCGAGACCAGCCAAAGGATGCCGATGCCCACGGTGGATGTGACGGCGCCCTCAGTATAGGCGTCTGCCGGAATGATATCCACGCTGAGGAAATCGTTGTCGAGGCGAAGCTGGGCGACCTTGTCGCCGCCGACGGGCAGCAGGGTGAGGGGTGTCTTGGCCGCCAGGCTGACGATCGCCGGCATCGGCACCTCGCCCAGCACGATCAGGGCGTCAAGGCTGCCATCGCTGAATTTCCCGCTGGCCGTCGCGAGATCGGCATAGTCGGCCTTTAATTTCTTCTCGCTGAGGCCAAAGGCCTTCAGCACCAGGCGCGCGGTCAGCAGGTTGCCGGAATCTTTCGGTCCCAAATTGACCCGGGCACCCTTTAAATCACCGATGGATTTGATCTTGCTGCCGCGGTGGACGACGACATGGACGCTTTCCTCGTAGAGGTTCGCCAGCGCCCGCAGCTTGGCGATGGCGCCATCATGGTCGAACACGTCCTTGCCGTTATAGGCCCAATAGGCGACATCGGCCTGGCAGAGACCGGAATCGAGCTGGCCAGAGGCGATGTCGGTGACATTCTCAACCGAGCCCGCTGTCGTCTGAGCGAGCGCGATAAGTCCCGGCACGCCGCAGCTGCCGCCATCCTCGCAGCTTCGGCTTCCCGGCGGGTTGCTGACCGCGCTGGCGATCACACCGCCCAGGATAAAGAGCGAGCCGCCGGTCTCGCCGGTGCCGATGCGGAAATAGCGGATTTCCTGGGTGCGGCCGGTGCCAATCGGGAAAATCAGGGCAGCCGCCAACGCGCTTGACCCGGCGCCGAGCAACCAGCGTCGGGAAAAGCGTTTCGTCAGCTCCGGAAACCCTCCGCGCCCACGCAACGCCCGTCACCTGTAGCAACACGCAATGCAACGAGAATAGGTGGCTGGCCCCGTACGCGCCAGTGGCAAGCATCGATATTTGATGGGCCAGAACTTCTAGCTGGGCCCCTTGGCCGCGTCGGCGAGATTCATCTGCGCCTTCAGGGCCGCTACATCGGCATAAAGGCGCTTCAGGCGATAGAGATGCTTGAGCTGCTCCATGAAACGATCCACGGGAATGGCCGGCAAGCCGGCAACAACGGCACCCGGCGCAATGCGGCTGCCGCCCACCCCTGCCGCGGCCAGGATCACCGCGCCATCTCCGATGCGCAAATGATCGGCGATGCCGGCACCGCCTGCTACGATTACGCCATTGCCGATCCGGCAACTGCCGGAAATACCGACCCGGCCGGCGATCATGCAGTGCTGACCGATCTGGTTGTTGTGGCCGATCATCACCAGATCGTCGATCTTTGTGCCGTTGCCGATGGTCGTGGCCTCGATGGTTCCGCGATCGATGCAGCTATTCGCCCCCACCTCGACATCGTCGCCGATCACGACAGTGCCCAAAGAGGCGATGCGCTGGATAGGCGCCTGGCCGGGCGGCGCCGGCTTGCCCGGCTCAGGAATGGCAAAGCTGAAACCATCGGCGCCGATACTGACATTGGGATGCAGGATGATGCGTTCGCCGATCTCCACCCGCTCGCCGATGCGAACGCCCGGATAAATCAGCGCGTCGCTGCCGATGCGAGTCCCGGCCCCGATGGTGACCTGCCCCAATATGGTCGCCCGTGGGCCGATACGCACCCCGGCGCCGACCTCGACAAACGGGCCAATGGAAACCGGTGTCGCAACCTCGGCGGTCGGATCGACGATTGCCATGGCATGAATGCCGGGCGTCGTGCGCGGTGGACGGGCGAACAGCTTTGTGAGCCCGGCCATCGCGTAGCGCGGGTATTCCGTGATGATCGTACCGGCCAGATCGGCCTCAGCATTCTTGCCGGCACGCAGGATTGCGGTTCGCGCCCGGCTGCCCTTGAGGGCCTCAAGCGCTTCGTCTTCCATGGCCAGCGCCATGTCATCCGGCCCGGCGAACTTGGGATGGTTTATCCCCGCCACCATGGCTTCGCCATCGCCGGTAAATTCCACACTCAGCGCCTTGGCAATCTCCGCCAGACGCGGCATCAGCGCCCGCTCCAGACCGGTTTGCGTTTTTCGGCAAAGGCCTTGGCGCCTTCCAGATAGTCCGCCGAATGCTTCATGCGTTCATAGGCGGCGATGCCACCGCCTCGCATGGCGCGATAACCATCCTCCACCGACATGCCTTGGGTGCGGGCCAGCACGGCCTTGATCGCCATGACCGAAAGCGGTGCCGCGGCCACGATGCGCTCGGCAAGGGCGCGCGCTTCGGCCATCAACCGGTCAGGCGCCACGACGGCGTTGATCAGGCCCAAGCGCAGTGCCTCGGCCGCCGGCAACCGTTTCCCCGTGAGCATCATCTCCACCGCAATCGCATGGGGCAGGCGACGTGGCAAGCGCAAGATACCGCCCGCATCGGGAATGACACCGATGGCCGCTTCGGGCAGGAAGAACTCGACCACATCCGCCGCCACGATCAGATCGCAGGCCAGCGCCAGCTCCAACCCGCCGCCGACGGCCAGCCCGTTGATCGCGGCGATGACCGGCTTGTTGAGGTCGAACAGTTCCGTAAGGCCGGCGAAACCACCTGGGCCATGATCGCCTTCGGCGCCGCTGGCGGCCGCATCCTTCAGGTCCCAGCCGCCGGAAAAGAATTTTTCGCCGCCGCCCGTCAGGATGGCGACCCGCGCGCTCGCGTCGTCGCGGAAGGCGATAAATGCCTGGGCGAGAGCCCTGCTGGTAGCGGCATCGATCGCGTTGGCCTTGGGCCGATCGAGGGTAATTTCCCAGATGGCGGCAGAACGCGCGATGCGGACCGGTGATGACGCGGAGGAAGACGCGGACGATGACATGGAGCACTCCTGACAGGCCTTGGCGGAAAGGCGGGCATCCTTGGCCGCCGGACCCCGGCTGTCAACGAAGGCAAGTTCGGCTTGCCTTGCCCCGGGAAAATCGGACAAATTCCGCGCTCCGGCGCTGCCTGCCGAAAATGAGGCCGGCGCAAAGGGGAGACCGGCACGATCAGCGCCGGATTGTTCGGTACTTCGCAAGGGCCGGGATCATGGAACGCATGATGGGACGTGCTGGCAGGCACGCCAATCTCAGACGATTGCTTTCGCCACGGCATGTGGCCTTCGTCGGCGGCCAGCGCCTGGCGCCGGCCATCGGCTATTGCGTGGATGCAGGTTTCGCCGGCGCAATCTGGCCGGTCAATCCGACATATTCCGAGATCGCCGGCCATCGCTGCTACAAATCCATCGCCGACTTGCCGGAAGCGCCCGACGCGACCTTCATCGCCGTGCCGCGCGAATTGACCGTCGAGGTTGTGCGCGACCTGGCGGCGCGCAAAGCGGGTGGAGCAGTCTGCTATGCCGCCGGCTTTGCCGAAGTGGGCGGCGAGGGGGTCGCTCTCCAACAGGCTTTGGTCGATGCTTCTGGCGACTTGGCGCTGGTAGGGCCGAATTGCTACGGCATTCTGAATTACGTCGATGGCGTTGCCATGTTTGCCTCGGGTTTTGGGGGCGGGCGCATCAAGCGCGGCGTCGCCATCATTGCCCAGAGCGGCAATCTCGCCCTCAACCTGACGCAGAACGATCGCTCGGTTCCCATTGCCTATGTCATCACCGCCGGTAACCAGGCGGTGCTGAAGGTGGCCGACTATATCGATGTGCTGGCCGATGACGATCGTGTCAGCGCCATGGCGCTTTACATCGAGGGGCTGGACGATGTGCCGGCCTTCAGCCGGGCGGTACTGAAGGCGCGGCGCAGCGGCAAACAGGTGATCGCCTTCAAGGCGGGGAATTCCGAACTCGGCGCGCGTCTTGCGATGAGCCATACCAGTTCGCTGGCCGGCAACGACAAGCTCTATGACGCGCTGTTCCAGCGGCTGGGAGTCATCCGGGTCGACGCCATCGACGCGCTGCTGGAAACGGCGAAGCTTGCTTCAGTGGCCGGCGTGCCCAAGGGCGATCGGCTGGCGGTCTTCACTTGTTCCGGTGCTGATAATCTGATGACGGCCGATCTTGCCGCGCGCCGCGGCCTGAAGCTTCCCGAACTCTCGGCCGATCAAACAGCGGCCTTGCGCGCACAGCTCCCGAGCTTCGCCTCCGTCTCCAACCCGCTCGACTACAATACCTCGCTCTGGGGCGATGCCGCGGGCCTGACCAAGGCCTTTTCCACGGTGATGCAGGGTGGGTTCGATGCCGGCATGCTGATCATCGACTACCCGCCGAACGATGCTGCCGGGCGACGCGATTGCAATGTCTCGGTCGATGCACTGATCGAGGCCTGCCGGGCAGCCGGCGGCAAGACACCGATTGCCGCCAGCGACCTTTCGGAGCTGATCCCTGCCGAGGCACGCCAGCGCATGATGAAAAAGGGCTGCACCCCGCTGCAGGGGCTGGAGGCGGCGGTCAACGCCTTCGCCTCACTCGCACGGCTGGGCGCCCAGCCGACAAATCCTGAACTCGCCCTGCTGGATTTCTCGCCGGCACCGAGGGATGCGTCGCTGCGCGAGGAATGGGATTGCAAGCAGCGCCTGGCAAAATATGGACTCAAATTTCCCGTCGGGCGCTTTGTAGCGCCGGGTCACGTCGGGAAAGCTGCGGATGAGATCGGCTATCCCGTGGTTCTCAAGCTCGGCCGGCCGGCGATGGCCCACAAGACGGAAGCCGGCGCGGTTGCCCTTAATTTGCCGGATCGCGCGGCGGTGGAACGCGCGGCGGCGGCGATGACCAAATCCTTGGACGCCTATAAACCCGGCCTGGTGCCGGAGCGTTTTCTATTGGAACGCCAGGTCACCGGCGCGGTAGGCGAGCTGATCGTCGGACTGCATCGCGACCCACAATTCGGCTTGGTACTGGTCGTCGGCATGGGCGGTATTCTGGTGGAATTGATCGAAGATGCGGCGACCTTTCTGCTGCCGACTGACCGCGCCAGCGTGGCGGAGGCAATCGGCAAGCTCAAGGTCGCCA
>DASXQK010000155.1:0-6041 GCA_036493015.1 Dongiaceae bacterium
CCCGGGCGTGCGCATGGCCTCCGACTTTCTCATGGCGCTTCAGCTCACCGGTGCGGCCAAGAGCGATTCCATCGCCAATCTGCAATTGCGCCTGCCGGCGGTGGTCATCGGCGGCGGCCTTACGGCAATCGATACCGCGACCGAGGCGATGGCCTATTACCCGTTGCAGGTCGAGAAATTCCTCAAGCGCTACGAGACGCTGGTGGCCGAGCGCGGCGAAGAGGCGGTGCGGCGAAGCTGGGGTCCGCGCGAGACCGAGGTCGGCAACGAATTCATTGCCCATGCCAAGGCGATCCGCGCCGAGCGGGCACGGGCGGCCGAAGCCGGCGCCGCGCCGCGCATTATCGAGCTGCTCGATAGCTGGGGCAGCGTCACCATCGCCTATCGCCGCCGCCTGATCGATTCGCCCAGCTACACCTTGAACCACGAAGAAGTAGAGAAGGCGCTGCAGGAAGGCATTCGTTTTGCCGAAGGGCTCTCGCCAACGGCGATCGAAGTGGATCAGAGCGGCCATGCCGCGGCGCTGGAGCTTCAGCGCGGCGACGGCAGCAAGGTGAGATTCCCAGCCCGCGCCGTGCTGGTGGCGGCGGGCACGCGGCCCAACACCGTGCTGGCGCGCGAGGATGAGCGCCATGTGCCGCTCGACGGCCAGTATTTCGCCGCCGTCGACGAGGATGGGCGCCACGTGACGCCCGAGCGCCTCGCCAAGCCGACGCGTGTGGAGATTTTGCAGGAGATCCGTCCCGACGGCCGCGCCGTGAGTTTCTTCGGCGATCTGCATCCGAGCTTCGCCGGCAATGTGGTGAAGGCCATGGGCGGCGCCAAGCAGGGTTGGCCCGAGGTCTCGCGCATCCTGGCCCGCGTGGCAAAGCCGGCCTCGAACGACGGCTACGAGACCTTCATGGCCCGCATCAACGATCTGCTGCGCGCCCATATTGTCGCCGTGAACCGCCTGACCCCGACCATCGTCGAGGTGGTGGTGCGCGCTCCCCAGGCCGCGCGCAATTTCCATCCCGGCGAATTCTACCGCCTGCAGAATTTCGAACACCTCGCCCATCGCGTCGAGGGTACGACGCTGGCCATGGAGGGTCTTGCGCTCACCGGTGCCTGGACCGATCCGGAAAAGGGGCTGGTGGGCACCATCGTGCTGGAGATGGGCGGCTCGTCCGATCTCTGCATGCTGCTGAAGCCCGGCGAGACGGTGATCCTGATGGGCCCCACCGGCACGCCGACGGAAACCCCGGGCGGCGAGACGGTGCTGCTGGCGGGTGGCGGTCTCGGCAATGCCGTGTTGTTTTCCATCGGCCGGGCGCTACGCGCCGCGGGATCGAAGGTGCTCTATTTCGCCGGCTACAAGCGCCGGCAAGACCGCTACAAGGTGGCGGAGATCGAGGCTGCGGCGGACGTGGTCGTCTGGGCCTGCGATGAAGCGCCGGGCTTTGCCCCCGACCGGCCGCAAGATTCAAGCTTCACCGGCAATATCGTCGAGGCGATGATCGCCTATCAGCGGGGCAAGCTGCAGGCGAAATCCATCGATCTATCCGAAGTCGACCGCATCATCGCCATCGGTTCCGACGTGATGATGTCGGCGGTCGCGCGCGCGCGCCACGGCGCGCTGAAGCCCTGGCTGAAGCCGCAGCATCACGGCGTTGCCTCCATCAACTCGCCGATGCAATGCATGATGAAGGAGGTCTGCGCCCAATGCCTGCAGGCCCATCGCGATCCCGAGACGGGCAAGGAGACGATCATCTTCTCCTGCTTCAACCAGGATCAGCCGCTGGACAAGGTCGATTTCAACGTGCTGCGCAACCGCCTGACCCAGAACGGCGTGCAGGAAAAGCTGACGGCGCTGTGGGTCGACCGCTGCCTGCGTTCCCTCGGCGCGCGAGGCAAGGCGGCGTAGTTTCTGCCTAACTGCCGTCATGCCCGCCCTTGAGGCCGGCATCCACGAAAGAAAAAAGTCGTGGATGCTCGGCTCGGCCTTCCGCCGGCCAAGCATGACGAACGAGGATTGATCGTCGGCCGCGCCTTACAGCCCGCTAACTAGCTGACGTGACTAACAAAACCATCGCATACCCCTTGTCGCAAACGGGCTAGCCGCCGTCGCGAAAACTATGGTCTCGGCGGGGTCGAATTCCTACATTTGCGACATGCTGAAAAACGGCGAAAAATCCGGCCCGAAGGCCGCGGCGCAGCCCGATGCCAAAGCGGGCAAGACGCTGCTGATCGCCTGCGGCGCGCTCGCCCGCGAGATCGTCGCTCTCCAACGCGCCCATAAGTGGAAGACGCTCGACATCACCTGCCTGCCGGCGATCTGGCATAACCGGCCGGAGAAGATTCCTGAAGGCGTGCGGCGCAAGATCCGCGCCGGCCGCAAGACCCACGAGCACATCCTCGTGGCCTATGGGGATTGCGGCACCGGCGGGCTGCTCGACAAGGTCCTTCAAGAAGAGGGCGTGGAGCGCATCGAAGGGCCGCATTGCTATCAGTTCTACATGGGCACGGCCGATTTCGAAGCGCTGATGGAGCGCGATCCGACGACCTTCTTCCTGACGGACTACATGGTTCGCCATTTCGACCGGCTGATCATCCAGGGCCTCGGCCTCGATCGCCATCCCGAACTGCGCGACGATTATTTCGGCAATTACCGGCACCTCATCTATCTGGCCCAGATCGATGATCCGAAGCTGAAAGCCAAGGCCGAACAGGCGGCGATCCGCCTCGGGCTTGAATTCGATTATCGCCTGACGGCATATGGCGAGCTCGAGACGTTCATCGACAAAGCCTTGAACAAACCCGCGGATAAAGGGACGCGCCATGGCGCAGCTGATCGTCGTCTATTGGCGTGACATTCCCGCCCAGGTCATCGTCAAGCAGGGACGCACCACCGCCAAACGACAGCTGACCGAGCGCTTCGAGAAGGCGATCGACCGCGCCGCCATGCGGGCCAAGCTGCGCGATACCGATTCATATCTTGCCGAATGGCGCCGGGCCGATCCGGTTGCCTGCGGCGACGATCTGGAGGCCGAAGCGACCAGCGCCACGGCGAAGCTGGAGGCCGAGTTCGACGATGCCCGCCTGCAGCAGATGGTGGAGAAGGGCGGCCTTGCCTGACGTGACCTCTTCCGCTGTCGCCGGCATCCGTTCCGTGAACCTCACATCATCGAGCCGCTTGGAAAGCTTGCTGCGTGCCGGCACCTTCGTCATGACGGCGGAGACCTCGCCGCCCGATGGCGCCTCGGCGCATTCGGTTCTCGGGCGTTCCGGCTGCCTCAAGGGCTATGCCGATGCGGTGAATGTTACCGACGGCGCTGGGGCGAAAGCGCATATGTCCGCGCTGGCCGCAGCCGCAATCCTGGTCCGGGACGGCATTGAGCCGGTGCTGCAATTCACCGTGCGCGACCGCAACCGCCTGGCGCTCCAGGGCGATCTGATCGGGGCGGCGGCGCTCGGCATCCATAATGTTCTCTGTTTGCATGGCGACGATCCGAAGAACGGCGACCAGCCGGCGACGAAGGCGGTCTACGACATCGACAGCCGCTCGCTGATGACCACGGCGCGCCATTTACGCAATGAGGGAAAACTGCCATCGGGCCGCGCCATCGACCCGGCGCCGCGTCTTTTCATCGGTGCCGCCGATTCGCCGCACGACCCAAAGCCGGATTGGCTGCCGACCGGGCTTGCCGCCAAGGCCGATGCCGGCGCCGATTTCATCCAGACCCAGTATTCCTTCGACCTCGCCATGCTGCGCCGCTATCTGGCGCGGCTTGGCGACCATGGATTGCTGAGCCGCCTTTTTGTCATTGTCGGCATCGGCCCGCTGGCCTCGGCCAGATCGGCCCGCTGGATGAACAAGAATCTGTTCGGCGTGCATATTCCGGAATCGATCGTCGCCCGCCTCGACCAGGCGAGCGACCAGCGCGCCGAAGGACGCAAGATCTGCGTCGAGTTGCTGCAGGAACTCTCGGAGATCAAGGGCGTGGCCGGCGCGCATCTGATGGCGCCGCGCCAAGAACAGGCGATTGCCGAAGCGATCGCCGAATCCGGCCTGCTGAAGAAGCGCGAGGCCGCCTAGAACAATGTATTCCGTCCGCCTCTTTTCCGTGCGCCGTTCGCGCTACATGGAAGTTTTCTACCAGCGTTTCGAGAATGCGCTGGTGAAGCTGGCCCCGCTGTTGAAACGCATCGGCTATGACCGGCTGGAAAAGCCGGTCGCGGCGTTCGAGCGGGGCGTCAAGGGCCTGCTGTTCGATTGCCAGATGTGCGGGCAGTGCGCCTTGTCATCGACCGGCATGTCCTGCTCGATGAACTGCCCGAAGAACCTGCGCAACGGTCCCTGCGGCGGCGTTCGCGCCAACGGCCATTGCGAGGTGAAGCCGGAGATGAAATGCGTCTGGGTCCAGGCCTGGGAAGGCTCCCAGCGCATGTCGGGCGGCATGGCGATCCTCGAAGTGCAAAAGCCCGTCGACAATCGCCTGAAGGGCCATTCCTCCTGGCTCAAGGTCGTGCGCGAAAAGACCGAGCCGCCGGAAGAAAAGCCCGCGAAGCCTGCGGCCAAGCCATCCGCCAAGGCCGCGGCCTTATGAGTCTTCGCCAATATGTCGATCCGGGCGATCCACTGCCGCCGCCCCGCTGCCCCGCCGCCCCGCCGCCCCGCCGCCGAGCGGCGGCAAATGAGACAATGACGGCGGCTCCATGAGTCTCCGCCAATATGTTGATCCGGGCGATCCCCTGCCGCCGATTGAGGGCCACAGCTCCCGCGGCCGGCTGGAACGCCTGTTGCGCGAGGGCAAGTTCGCCGTCACCGCCGAACTGAACCCGCCGGACTCTGCCGATCCGCAGGACGTCTATGACCGCGCTTTGGTGCTGTCGGAAGTCTGCGATGCGATCAACGCGACCGACGCCTCGGGCGCGAACGTGCACATGTCGAGCGTGGGGATCTGCAGCCTGCTGACGCGCGCGGGTTATGCCGTGGTCATGCAGATCTCCTGCCGTGACCGCAACCGCATTGCCATCCAGGGCGATGTGCTGGGCGCAGCCGCCATGGGCGTCGCCAATATCCTGTGCCTGACGGGCGATGGCGTGCAGGCGGGCGACCAGCCGGCGGCGAAGCCGGTCTTCGATCTCGACAGCATGAGCCTGCTGGAGACGATCCGCGGCATGCGCGACCGCAGGGTCTTTCTTTCAGGCCGCAAGATCACCCAGGCGCCCCAGGTGTTCCTGGGGGCGGCGGCCAATCCTTTTGCCCCGCCGTATGATTACCGGCCCATTCATCTGGCCAAGAAGGTCGCGGCGGGCGCGCAATTCATCCAGACGCAATACTGTTATGACATGCCTTTGCTGGAACGTTTCATGGCGAAGGTGCGCGATCTGGGTCTGCACGAAAAATGCTTCATCCTGGTCGGCGTCGGTCCGCTAGCCTCTGCGCGCGGCGCGCGTTGGATGCGCTCCAACGTGCCGGGCATCCATGTGCCCGATCCGGTGATCGACCGCCTGGAAAAGGCAAAGGATCAGAAGCTCGAGGGCAAGAAGGTTTGCATTGAGTTGATTCAGCAGATTCGCGACATCAAGGGCGTGGCCGGCGTGCATGTAATGGCCTATCGCCAGGAAGAGCTTGTATCGGAGATCATCGTGAGCTCCGGCATCATGAAAGACCGTGCCTCGCGGCGCCCGGCCAAGGAAAGGACGATTTAACAATGACTGATACGGTGATCTCTTCGGCGACCAAGGAGGTCGTCATCGGCTTCGAACGGCCGTTCGTTCTGATCGGGGAGCGCATCAACCCCACGGGCCGCAAGCTGCTGGCCGCCGAAATGGCCGCGGGCGATTACAGCCGGGTCAGGGCCGATGCCGTGGCGCAGGTCGAAGCCGGCGCCCATATGCTGGACGTTAATGCCGGCATCCCGATGGCCGATGAGCCGCGCATCCTGGCCGAGACGATCCAGCTGGTCCAATCGCTGACCGATGTGCCGCTATCGATCGATTCATCCATCGTCGAAGCATTGGAAGAGGGTCTCAAGGTCTATAAGGGCAAGGCCCTG